>JAPOQA010000058.1 GCA_026710945.1 Chloroflexota bacterium | reverse complement strand
CTACTCGTGCCAAAAAGCGGGGGACAAGCCCCCGCGCTACGGCTTGTTAACGAGGTTCGCGCTTACTTTGGCTCGCAAACATGCGACGGCCGCAGGGTGCAATCCTGCGCTACTCGTGCCAAAAAGCGGGGGACAAGCCCCCGCGCTACGGCTTGTTAACGAGGTTCGCGCTTACATTGGCACGAAAACATGCGACGGTCGCAGGTTGCAAACCTGCCCTACTAGTAGCCGGCTTCTTTGTCCACTACGTGCAACAGCTGTTCGCCATCGAGAAATCGTTGAAAATTCTGTTCCAGCAGTTCGTAGAATCGATCGTCGTTGTGAGGTGCGGTTCCCGACGTGTGTTGCGTAACGATGACGTTGGGCATGTCCCACAGTTCAGAGTCCGGCGGCAAAGGTTCGGGGTCGGTTACGTCAAGACCGGCGCCTGCGATCCAACCTACTTTCAGCGCCTGGAGCAGCGGCTCCGCTTGGATGATCTTACCCCGGCCGATGTTATAGATGTACGCTGTCTGCTTCATGAGCCGAAGCTCCGTTTCGCCAACCAGCCCTTTCGTCTCTTCTGTCAGCGGACAGCAAACCGCCACGTGGTCTGAACGCCGCAAGAGATCGTGCAGCCCCTCCGGTCCCACCAACTCAGCGAGATATGCCGGCCTTTCCTTGGGGTGGCGGCGAAGACCGATGACATGCATCCCCAAGTGGTGGGCCTTTTCGGCCAGGGCCCCGCCAATGCCGCCCGCCCCGATCACGCCGAGGGTCTGCCCCTCCAAACAGAAGGGGTGAAAGTCAGGAGGCCGCCACACGTGATCGCGTTGCGCCTGAAGTATCTTAAGAAAACCCCGCGCAAACGCCAACATCATAGTCAAGACGTGTTCGGAAATCTGCGTCGCGTGCAGGCTCTGCGCATTCGTCACAATCACATCAGAGGCAATGATCTCCGGCGTCAGCAGGCGGTCGACTCCGGCTCCTTGGTTTTGGACCCAGCGCAGATTGCGTGCCTTAGGCAGCAAGTCCTGAGGTAAGCGCCCGACCACAACGTGGGTCCGCGGCATCACCGCTGCATACTCAGCATCGTTGCTTGGCACGACGAATTCGATCTGGGAGAATTTATGCCGTAGTTGCTCAACTTGATCCTTGCGGTGGCTCCATGTGGACATTACCACCGTAATTGCTGCCATGGATAGAAGTACACCCTTTGCTATGCTAGTGCCATCACGACAAGAGAAAGCCCACCTCATGATAGCAGAGGAATTATGATCCGGCTTGAGGACCTAGATTACGCCCTACCGTCGCACTTCATTGCGCAAAACCCGTGCGAGCCGCGCGACGCCGCCCGGCTGCTGGTATATCGCCGCGGTACCGGAGAGATTCAGCATAGCCGGGTCGCGCACATAGCAGAGCACTTGCAGCCTGGCGACCTGCTCGTGGCTAACGACACGCGCGTGATTCCGGCGCGATTATTCGGCCGGCGCGAGCACACCGGCGGCAAGGTGGAACTGCTCTTGTTGCGACCGCGAGAGCAGGACGCCTGGGAAGCGCTGGTGCGGCCTTCGCACCGTCTCAAGCCCGGTGCCCGGGTGCTTCTCAACAACCAGGATGGCGGAAGCCCGGATGTGATCGAAATCGGGGACGAGCTCCCACATGGCAGCCGGCTCGTGCGCTTCTTTACTGACCCAGCCATCGTGCTCGAGCGCAGCGGCATGGTCCCGCTGCCGCCGTACATCCGGCAGCCGCTGGCGGATCCCTCGCGCTACCAGACAACCTATGCCCGCGTGCACGGCTCGGCTGCCGCTCCCACAGCCGGACTTCACTTCACGCCCCGGCTGGTTCGCGAATTAGAGAATTACGGTGTGCGATTTGCCTTCATCACGCTGCACATCGGCCTTGACACCTTCCAGCCCATCCGCGAATCAGACCCGTTGCAACACGCCATTCACAGCGAATACCTGGAAGTTCCACCAGAAACAGCGCAGATGATTAGGGACACGAAGGGGTTCGGCAAGAGAGTGGTGGCAGTGGGAACAACAAGCGTGCGCGCCCTTGAGAGCGCCGCCAATGCGCAGGGCACTGTGCGAGCTTGGAGCGGCGACACGCGTCTCTACATCTATCCCGGCTATCGATTCCGTGTGGTTGACGGCATCATGACAAACTTTCACCTGCCCCGCTCAACCCTGCTACTGCTCGTGGCAGCGTACACAGGTTTGCCTGAGCTTAAGCAAATCTACCGGACTGCGATGGAAGAAGACTACCGGTTCTACAGTTTCGGCGACGCGAGCTTGCTGCTCTAAGAGGGCGTTTGAAAGTGGTGTGCGTTCATCCTTCGACAGGCTCAGGACGAACGGATACCAGTCATCCCAAGGAACATACCTCTCTTCCGCTCTTGGTGAGCTTTCTTCCGTCCGCGGTGAGCTTCCTTCCGTTCGTGGTGAGCTTCCTTCCGTCCGCGGTGGGCTTCCTTCCGTCCGTGATGCGCTTCCTTCCGTTCGTGGCAAGCTTCCTTCCGTGCGCGGTGAGCTTCCTTCCGTTCGTGGTTGGCTTCCTTCCGTTCGCGGCAAGCTTCCTTCCGTGCGCGGTGAGCTTCCTTCCGTGCGCGGTGAGCCCCCTTCCGTTCGTGGTGGGCTTCCTTCCGTGCGCGGTGAGCCTCCTTCCGTTCGTGGCAAGCTTCCTTCCGTGCGCGGTGAGCCTTCTTCCGTTCGTGGTGAGCTTGTCGAACCATGAACGGCGATTGGCTGAAAACCTCTCACACACCCTTCTGTTTATGCAGGCCGTCGCCTGGCAGCACCGGCTAGGCAAGCTTCTCAAGGGGCGCAAACGAGGCAGAGAGGCGCTTGACGCCAATGTCGGGGAACGCCACAGTAACTTCCTCGTCAGTATCCGTAATCTTACTGCTCACCACGGTGCCCTCACCGAATACGCTATGCCGGACTCGGTCGCCGTCGCGGTATTTCTGCGTCTCCGGCACCTGCGCTCGCTGCGGTCGGGAGCCAGACTGCGACCCCTGCCAGACTGCCTCCAGTGACGGCTGTGACTGCATCATGGGACCGGTCACGAGTTCCATGGGCAATTCGGCAATGAAGCGGGAGGGTATTCGACCAACCGATTGGCTGCTATAGCGCCGTGCCGCGTAAAGTAGATAGAGCCGCTCTTTGGCCCGCGTGAGGGCCACGTAGCAGAGCCGCCGTTCCTCCGCCAACTGCTCCGGATCGTCGAGTGAGCGAATGTGCGGAAAGAGCTCTTCCTCCATACCGGCTACAAACACCGCCGGGAATTCCAAGCCCTTCGCATTGTGCATCGTCATGAGAGTCAGGCCGCCGTCTGTACCCATACGATCGACGTCGGCCACCAGCGAAGCCTCATGCAAGAATAAGCCCAAGCCTTGCGGCGGCTCAATGTCATCAAAGCGCGCGGCGGCAGCCACCAGCTCATCAAGATTCTCTTCACGGTCCACTGCCTCCTCGACATTCTCGTGACTGCGAACGAGTTCCAGGTAACCGCTCTCCCTGACAACCGTCTTCACGAGCGTACTCAGAGGCGCGCGCGCCAACTCTGCGCGAAATCTATCCAGTAAGTGGCCGAGATTCTCCATGGCGGTCCGGGCCCGCGCCGTCACCGGCAAGGGGTCGGTGACGCTGCCCGCAGCAAAGCTCAGGACTGCCTCCGCGGCGGAGATGTCCTGCAATTCGGACCACATGGACAGCGCCGCAAACGTCTTGGCGCCGATACCGCGTGGCGGCACATTCACCACCCGCCGAAAGCTCACGTTGTCACTCAGATTGTTGATCACGCGCAAATACGCAAGGACATCTTTGACTTCTCGCCGTTGGTAGAAGGCTACACCGCCAACCAATTGATACGGTATGCCATGGGTAACCAGTGCGTCCTCCAGGGCGCGAGACTGCGCGTTCGTGCGATACATGACCACACAGTCGCTGAGGCCAAGGCCTTCGTCCTGCAAGCGGCGCACGTTATTCACGATGAGGCGCGCTTCATCTTCCTCATCGAGTGCAGGTAAGACCACCAGCGGCGCGCCTCCGCCGTTCGTCGTCCATAGCCGCTTGTCGCGGCGATTCGGCAGGCGGCTTATGATGCCGTGGGCCGCGTCCAGAATATTCTGGGTTGAGCGGGAGTTTTGCTCCAGCTTGATGACGACGGCGTCGGGATACTCCTGCTCGAAGTTCAGAATATTGCGCAGATCGGCTCCCCGCCAACTGTAGATGCCTTGGTCGTCGTCGCCAACCACACAAATGTTGCGAAACTTCGCTGCCAGCATCCTTACCAGTTCGTACTGCGCATGGTTTGTATCCTGATACTCATCCACCATGATGTAGCGGAAGCGGTCCTGGTAGTGCTCCCGCACGTCCGGGTGCTCCCGAAAGAGCTGTACTACAAACATAATGAGGTCATTGAAATCAAGCGCATTGGCCTTGCGAAGCGTGTCTTGATAGCGCCGGTATATTCTGGCGGCGGCTTCTTCAAAGGGCCCCTGCGCGTGTTCGGCAAACACGTGGGGGGTGATGAGTTCATCCTTGGCGCGTGAGATCGTATTCAAGACTGAGCGGGGACTCAGACGCTTTTCATTGATGTCGAGCGCTTTGAGCACGTCCTTAATCACGGTCAACTGGTCGGCGTCGTCGTAGATCGTAAAGCCTTCGTCCCAGCCGAGCCGCCGTAATTCGCGACGCAGAATGCGCGAACAGAACGCGTGGAACGTGCTCAAGAGCACATTCTCGCCAATCGGCCCCGCCAGTTCCCGCACCCGGTGACGCATTTCGCCGGCAGCCTTGTTCGTAAAGGTTACCCCAAGGATTTGCCACGGAGGCACGCGCTTGGCGAGCATGAGGTATGCAATGCGATGGACTATCACCCGCGTTTTGCCGGATCCGGCTCCGGCCAAGATGAGCACCGGCCCGTCCGTTGTTTCAACCGCGCTCTGCTGCGGTTCGTTAAGGTCTGCCAGCAGGGATTCGGGGTTTGTAATCAAGGAATAACACTCCGTATACCGATGGAGAAAGGCAATGGACCCAGCTGTTATGCGAGCGGTCCTGATGGAAGAGAAGCTGAGCCGCCCCCTCAGCGATTTTATCACCGTCACTTCCAGCTTGCACTTTACCCACAAGAGTCTTTTCTAAGCTAATACACACTCGTTTGCTAGGGTTTGGACTCGCAATCCTACCTCACTCCTACGTAAGAAGACTCGAATTAGAGTGCACCAATACGCTGCCTCTTTTCCTCGAAAGCGCCAGACATTCAATATCACAAGGAATGGAAGCCTCATTAGTTAACCGTAAGGTACATTAATTTAATCCATAGTCATTTTCTAGGGTTTATGCCAGATACTCTTGACTCATGCTGAGGACTTTAGGTACCTTAACTTTTGCCAATGAGGCTAACCTATTATGTCCTGACGTGAATTGCTAACGAACGCCTGGACAGTTCCTGCGAGCTGGCTGCCTGATTGGTGAACCTATGCGGATAGGCCTTGAAGCGCACGGCAAGACACGGAACATACGCACTGGAATTGGCACGAAAAGGAGCCACTGTACGTGTACGTAAATCGTCGTACCCTGCTTAAGGCATCGCTCGCGATGCTTCCCGTCGCAGTAGGAGCGGCATGCGGCAGAGTCGTTTTCACACCTGGCGGCACAACAGACACCCCTGAGGCGATGTCCACCACGCTCACGGTGTACTCTGGCCGCAACGAAAACCTCGTGGGACCACTGTTGGAGCAGTTCGGCAATGACGCCGGCATTGATATTCAGGTCAAGTATGGCGGCACGGCTGAACTTGCGGCAACCATCCTTGAAGAGGGCGCAAACAGCCCTGCTGACGTCTTCTACGCCCAGGATGCCGGCGCTCTGGGCGCGCTACAGGCAGAAAACCGCCTGGCTGCGCTGCCCGATGCAATCCTCAACACTGTGGAGCCGCGTTTCCGCTCCCCGCAAGGCCAGTGGGTCGGCACTTCAGGCCGCGCCCGCGTCGTGGTGTACAATACCGAGAGCGTGACGCCTGCGGACCTCCCGCCATCGATCCTGGACTTTACCGATCCCCAGTGGAAGGGCCGTATTGGCTGGGCGCCGACGAACGGCTCGTTCCAGGCGTTCGTCACTGCCATGCGGGTCACGCTTGGGGAAGAACAAACGCGGGCGTGGTTGAAAGGCATCAAGGCGAACGAGCCGAAAGTGTATCCAAAGAATACGCCCACGGTGCAGGCGGCGGTGGATGGCGAGATTGCCGTCGGCTTCGTAAACCACTATTATCTCTTTCGCATCCGCGCCGAACAGGGCACAGTGCCGGCAGAAAACTACTTTCCGCCTAACGGCGATCTCGGATCGTTAATCAATGTGGCCGGCGCTGCTGTCATCGCGGGCTCGAAGAACCAAGCCGCTGCGGAACAGTTCGTAACGTACCTTTTGTCTCAGCAAGCCCAGAAGTACTTTGCCACAGAGACGTACGAGTATCCCTTAGCTCATGGCGTAGCTGCTCACCCCGATCTTCCAGCGCTCTCCACAATTCAGACTCCTGAAATCGACCTTGGCGACCTCGCCGATCTGCGCGGCACACTTCAACTCCTTCAAGAGGTGGACCTCATCTAATAGCTGAAAGATCCTATGGAGATACCAATCCTGCTGCGTGAGACTGTGCGGAGCGGCCGGCGGACCTATCGGTCCGCCGGTCCGCCTCTCTTACTCTTGGTTGCAAGCAGTGTGGTTGGAATCGGCATACTCCTGCCCCTTGTTTACCTTGTGTTGCGTGCCGCAGGAGCGGGAGACGAGCTCTGGCGGCTCTTGCTGCGTCCGCGTACTGCGGTCATTCTTTTCAATAGTGTTGCACTATCCTCGGCCGTAACCCTAAGCACGATCGCTATTGCCGTACCCCTGGCCTGGCTCGTCGTGCGCAGCGACTTGCCCTTGCGAAGATTTTGGACTGGCCTCTTAATCGTGCCGCTTGCCGTCCCCAGCTACGTGGGCGGATTTGTACTGATTGGGGCACTTGGACCGCGCGGCATGCTGCAGCGATTGCTGGAACCACTTGGCGTCGAACGCCTGCCGGAGATTTACGGCTTTCCCGGAGCTTGGCTGGCACTGACGCTGTTTACCTATCCCTATGTATTCCTTGTCGTGCGCGCCGCCCTGCAAGGCATGGACCACACGTTGGAAGAAGCCTCGCGCAGCCTCGGGCACAGTGGTTGGTCTACCTTTTGGCAGATTACGTTACCCCAACTCCGTCCGGCAATCGCGGCGGGTGGGCTCCTCGTTGCCCTTTACACGCTCAGTGACTTTGGCGCCGTATCGCTCCTGCAGTTTGATACCTTTACACGCGTCATTTACGCCCACTACCAAGGCTCTTTTGACCGCCATCTTGCCGCCGGCCTGGCCCTCGTACTCGTCGTCATGACGTTGCTCATTCTCGTCCTCGAGCATTGGAGCAGGGGACGGGCCTACTACCATCGCGGAGCCCAAAGTGGATTGAGGTCGCTGCGCCGCGTCAACCTTGGTAGATGGCGGCTTCCGTCTCTCGCCCTCTGTTCCTGTGTCGCACTCTTCGCGCTGGTGTTGCCGGGGCTCACTATCGGCTACTGGCTGTTCCGCAGCGTGACATACACGACAAGCTTTAGCTCCCTACCGCTACTGGCGTGGAATACACTCTGGGTTTCTGCCGCTACCGGGATTGCCGCCGTTATCCTTGCCGTACCGGTGGCCTACCTGACGGTACGATTCCCAGGCCGGCCTCTGCGCCTCTTCGAGTACGCGATTTATCTGGGCTATGGCCTGCCGGGCATTGTCATTGCCCTCTCCCTTGTCTTCTTTGGAGCAAACGTCGCGCCAATCATCTATCAAACCTTCTTCCTCTTGATAGCCGCCTATCTTATCCGCTTCCTGCCCCAAGCGTACGGCAATGCGCGGACCTCACTTCTGCAGGTGAATCCGTCTTTGGAAGAAGCCTCCCGCAGTCTCGGTCACTCCTGGCACGCCACACTTCGCGCCATCACCTTGCCTCTGGTGCGCGGCGGCGCCACTGCGGGCGGTATTCTGGTCTTTGTAACAACTCTCAAGGAACTCCCAATCACGCTGTTGCTCGGCCCGATCGGCTTCAAAACACTTGCCACCGAAGTCTGGACAAATACCGCGGAAGGGTTCTTCGCCGAGGCTGCTCCGGTGATCTTGGTGCTGCTCGGCGTCTCGCTACTGCCAACATTGCTTTTTGCGCGTAAGGAGCCTTAAAATAGTGCCATGAGCATTAACCTCTTCGCTATCCGCTGTAAGAATGTCAGCAAGCGTTTCGGCTCGGTACTAGCCGTAAACGATGTTGACCTCACTGTTGCTCCTGGAGAGTTCCTGGGCCTGTTGGGACCGAGCGGTTGCGGTAAGACGACCTTCCTTCGACTCATCGCCGGCTTTGAAGTACCCGACTCCGGCTCGATCGAGATCGGTGACGTCTGCGTCGTGGGACCAAAGCGGTGGATTCTGCCTGAACGCCGCCGCGTGGGCATGGTGTTTCAGGACTATGCCCTTTTTCCGCATATGACCGTGGCGGAGAACGTCGCTTACGGCGTGCGCAAGTGGCCTGATCGGACTGAACGAGTCGGAAATGCGCTGCGGCTCGTCGGCTTGGATGGTCTCCGCGAGCGGATGCCGAATGAACTCTCCGGCGGACAGCAGCAACGGGTGGCGCTGGCCCGCGCGCTGGCGCCGGAACCGGACGTCATCCTGATGGATGAACCTTTCTCCAACCTGGATGTGGCCCTGCGCGCGCGCATTCGCGCCGAGACGCGGAATATCCTCGCCCGGGCGGGCGCCACAGTGATCTTTGTAACCCACGACCAAGAAGAGGCGCTAAGTATCGCCGATAGGGTGGCCGTGATGTGGGGCGGACAGCTTGCCCAAGTAGGAGATCCAGAAGAGTTGTACCGCAGCCCATCATCCAAAGATGTCGCCCAGTTCGTAGGTAGCGCGAATTTCCTCTACGCCAACGTTAATAACGGCTACGCACAGTGCGCGCTCGGCCGCTTTGCGCTCAACGGAGCCGCCCACAATGGCGATCTAGACCTTATGTTCCGTCCCGAGGACATTGCCCTGACGGTAGCCCCGGATGGCGCTTCCCGCGTGGTGGATGCCACTTTCTACGGCCACGACAGCACGGTAACGATCCGTCTCGAGACCGGCGAACACATTGAAGTTCGTCTTCTCGGCGCCCCGCTCGCACCGGGCACGCGCGTCCATTGTCAGGTGACGGCTGCACCTCGCACGTTTGTACGCTTGCCGCAAGCCGCACCTTCATGATGCTGCGAGTCAGGTTATAGTGTTAGGGACGATGTAGCCCCTGTGCGACAGCCAAGTGTCCCTTAAACCGACCCATGCCTCCCTACGATTGCGCCTCAGTTCGAGAGACCATTCCGTTCCTCCAAGACCGAGTTTACTTAAACACCGGCACGGAAGGACTACTGGCCGAACCGGTCCTCGCCGACTATCAGGCGGCCATCGCCCGCCAGGAGCGTGAGGGACACGCGGCGCTCGAGTGGCGCTATGCCGAACTAGACCGCACACGCAAAATAGTTGCACGTTTACTGCATGCCCAGCCAAACACCATCGCCTTCACACGCAATGCCACAGACGGGCATAACATCGTGCTGCACGGCCTGCGGTGGCAGCCGGGTGATGAACTCCTCATCTCCAACCAGGAGCATCCGGCCCTCAGTCATCCGGCGGCCTATCTGCAAGAGCGTGACAAGCTTAGCGTGCGCGTCTTCGCTATAGATGCCGATCCGCACGTCACGATGCAGAATGTCCGCGCTGCACTAAGTCCTGCCACACGCCTCATTGCCTTTAGCCACGTGAGCTGTGAGAGTGGTATCCGCCTGCCTGCAAAAGAAATCTGTCGGCTCGCGCATGAGCACGGTGTTTGGGCGCTCTTGGACTGCGCGCAGTCGCTGGGCGCCATACCCGTGGACGTTGTGGAGTTGGAATGTGATTTCTTCGTGAGCAATGGACACAAGTGGCTGTGCGGTCCCAAGGAAACCGGCATTCTCTATGTACGGCCGGACCGACTTGATGCGCTAACTTTGGGCGCGGTCGGAGCCGGCACCTTTGAGCACTTTACGTGGAACGGTGAAGCCTTTCGCCACAAACTCAGGCCGGACGCCCGGCGGTTTGAGTTTGGCACGCGCAACCACGCCGCACTCGTCGGCCTGCGGTCCGCCATCACATGGCTCGAGGAGCTAGAACTTTCCGTCGTTTATGCGCGCATTAGAGACTTGGCTCGGCAAGCCAAGTCGATGCTCGCTGAGACTCCCGGTATTGAGGTCGTCACGCCGCGATCTGATGACGAGTCGGCGGGGATTATTACATTTCACGCGCCGAGCAAGAGTCCCGCGGAAGTAGCGCGGGCGCTCTGGCAGCAAGGAATCATTACGCGCCACACCACGACTCCGCCGGGCGTGCGAGCCTCCGCTGCGTACTTCAACACCGAGGGGGATTTTGAGCGGCTGGCAACGGCGCTGCGATCAATCGTGTGAGAGAATACGCGAAGAGTGTAGCGCCGATGTCTACCACAATTGTAGATGTCAGGTAAATCGTTGACAGATTTGGAAAAAGAAACATGGGAGCAGAACTCTGTGGTTGCCTGCATGCATGTCATTCCGAACGGAGCGCAGCGGAGTGAGGAATCTAGAGTGCTGAGGCCGTGAAAGTTTGTTGAGCAGGGACCCTAGATTCCTCGCTACGCTCGGAATGACAAGGCCTTGTAGCGCTTTCTACGGGAAAGCGAATTCTGTCAACGAATTAACTGACTCTTACAATAATGACTCTTTGCTCTCAATTGCCTGCTGGGCGTACATTGGCGAAGAGTGATTGCCTACTGCATCATTCGTCGGGGGTGTGCCCGACTAGGAGAGAGTGCCCCAACGCCAATGACAGAGAGCCAGCGCACCGTGCGAGTCCTCGTTTCCGGCGGCGGTTCCGGCGGTCATGTTACGCCTGCACTCGCTACGATAGAAGAAATCAAGGCGCTTGCCGAACGGGAGGGCACATGGGCGCCCACATTCCTCTACGTGGGGAGCCACGGCGGAGTGGAACGCGAAATGGCCAAGGCGGCCGGCATTCCCTTCACCGCCATTGCGACCGGCAAACTCCGCCGCTCAAGTCACGTGCTGGGGCACTTCTCTTGGAGCAACCTTCTCGACGCCCTGCGGCTGCCTTGGGGCGTGCTGCAGGCGTTGCTTCTCGTGATACGATTCCGACCTCACGTTGTCCTAAGCACCGGGGGATTCGTGTGCGTGCCGCCCGTAGTCGCAGCCTGGCTGCTGCGTGTTCCCGTGATCACCCATGAACAAACGGTGCAGATGGGCCTGGCAAACCGCATCGCCTCTCGCTTCGCGAGACGCATCGCTCTGACCTACGAATCTGCGCGGGACTACCTGCCGGCGCGCTTGCAAGCCCAGACCTTTGTAACCGGCAATCCGGTGCGCCACGTCATCTTCAATGGCAGTCCGGCGACGGCGATGTCTATTGCGGGGTTCTCGAGTGGTGACACATTGCCGACTTTGTATGTGACCGGCGGGGCACAGGGCGCGCAACACATCAACCGCGCCGTGGAAGATGCCTTGCCGGACCTCCTCAGGTTTTGCCGCATCATTCACCAATGCGGACGCCAGGCAACAGGGCCAACACGCGAGGTTGAACGCCTCCAGCGGGCGCGCGCGGCGTTGCCGGACCACCTGCATGCGCGCTACCACGTGGTCGATTTTGTTGAAGAAGAGATAGGACACCTCTACGCGCTGGCGGACGCGGTAGTGAGCCGCTCCGGCGCAGGCACGATAGCAGAGCTCTTTGCCCTTGGCAAACCGGCGATTCTCATCCCCTTGGTGCCAACCGGCGGCGACGAACAGCGGCGCAACGCGCAGCATGCCGCACGTGCCGGCGCGGCGGTGATAATTGAGCAGGAAGAACTCACTGGCGTTACTTTATGTAAACGCGCGCGTGAGCTGCTTGCCGATCCGGTGAGGCAGAAAGCGATGGCATGTGCCGCCAAGGGGCTCGCTCGGACTGATGCCGCGCTCCTCCTGGCAGAATCTGTCATGGCATTGGCGAACCGGCCCGGCTGACGGTCGGCGCGTCTCTCTCACTCGTCGCCCACCGCATAGATACTGAACATCGAGTCGCCGTGTTGACGGCGGCGTAAGAGCCGCAACTGTCCCCACTGTTCGTCAGGCAATTTCTTCTTCCAGTGCCCAACGACAATCACCGTCTGTTCCTCAATTGCGCGCGATTCGGCAAGTGCCGGTAGCCAGTCTTCATGGTCCACGGTATGGTACGGCGGGTCTGCCAAGATGAGGTCGTACGGCTCTTTCAAACGGTTGAACACTCCCGGCACACGTGCCTGGATCACGCGCGCCCTTTCACGCAATGACGCCACGCGCAAGTTCTCACGGATTGCGCGGCAGGACGCCGGCAGCACGTCAACAAAGTCACACCAATCAGCTCCCCGGCTTAAGGCCTCTATGCCGAGCGCACCGGTGCCCGCGTAAAGTTCTAACACGCGGCCGCACTCTCCGCTTTCGCCGAGCGAATTGAAGATGGCGTGTTTCACTTTGTCGAGCGTAGGGCGCACCTGCTTCGATTTCGGCGCCCGCAGGCGCCGTCCCGCGGCAGTTCCACGGATAATACGCATATTCATAAAGTAATCTCACGCGGTCTGGGCATCATCTTAAGGCAATACTCCGGGGATCTATTGTGAAGCCGTATGCTTGGAAAGGCTTTCTCGTGAGACGTTGTAGTGGCGTGGTCTCTCATGTGCGCTGTCATGCCGTCGCGGCAGAGGTATCAAATCGAGACATGTGGATAACCCTTATAGAGCAGATCAGTCTGAACGCACAGCCGATAGAAATAGCGATCGGCTTGAGATGTAAAGTCGTCCGCTCGGACATCTTGTTCCGCCAGCCACGCTTCGTTAGGGTGACAGCGCTGATTGCAGAGCGCCTTAGCCGAAATCGTTTCGCGTTTTCCCGATAGAAGCTCAAGTGCGTTCGGAACGGAAATCTCTAACAAGGCCGAGACCTCGGCAGGGCTTGGCGCGAAAGAGGAGAGCGGTAGATTAGCTCGATACAAGAAAACGAACTGCACCTCATAGTCACGTACGCCGGGCTCGATATCACTCGCGGCTTGGCGTACTCCTAACGGCAAGAGATCGCTCATTGAGAGAGCGAGGCCGATCTCCTCTTGAGATTCCCGCAAGGCATCCTCTACGGACTCCCCGGCGGTCAAGTGTCCCCCAACGGTCGCATCCAGTTTCCCCGGTGACGTATC
This sequence comes from Chloroflexota bacterium, assembly GCA_026710945.1. Taxonomy (NCBI): domain Bacteria; kingdom Bacillati; phylum Chloroflexota; species Chloroflexota bacterium. Next base: position 74,416 of record JAPOQA010000058.1, on the reverse strand, counting down.
CTTGGATTCCGACCGACGCTGGAAAATCACGTAGGGCGTGCCGTTGTGGTACTGCCCCACTACCCAACAGTGGATAGACCGGTGCCAGTCGCCGTCGCGATGTACGTCCGCCCGGCGCTTGCGCAAACCCAGCGGTCGCCCCAACGAATCACAAACATCGAAAAGCTCATCGGGATCTGTATAGGATTCGCTCATGAAAGTTCGCTTTCCACACGCCAGAACGTGGCAACTCGCTGCGCGAGCCCCGCGTACCTCGGGTCTTGCAGCAGCGGATCCGCATCAAATAGCTTCCTTGCTTCCTCGCGGGCAAGCTCTAATGTAGCGAGGTCGGAGAGCTTCGCCACTTTGAGTGCCGGGAGCCCGGCTTGGCGCGTACCAAAGAACTCACCCGGCCCGCGCAGCATCAGGTCCTTTTCCGCCAGCGCGAAGCCGTCGCGTTGCTCCTCCAAGATGCGCAAGCGTTCGTTCTCCGCCGCATTGGCCGAATCAGATAGCAGAAAACAATACGATTGGTGCTCGCCGCGCCCCACGCGGCCCCGGAACTGGTGGAGCTGGGCAAGGCCGAAGCGTTCGGCGCTCTCGATCATCATCACTGTGGCGTTGGGCACGTCTATGCCGACCTCAACGACGGGCGTACTTACCAGAATGTCAGTTTCTCCTGCCGCAAACGCGCGCATGACCTTCTCTTTCTGTCTGCTGGTCAGACGCCCATGGAGCAAATCCACCTTGAGTTGCGGAAAGACTTCTTTCTGCAGGCGATTGAACTCGCTCTTGGCGGCGCGCACTTGCAATGTCTCAGACTCTTCGATGAGCGGGAAAATGATGAAGGCCTGGCGGCCTTGCGCAACCTGCTTGGCGACAAAGGCATATGCCGGTGTGCGTTTCTCCGCCGGCACCCAACGGGTCGTGATCGGCAAGCGTCCTGTCGGCATCTCTCGAATCGTGGAAACGTCCAAGTCACCGTAGAGCGTGAGCGCCAGCGAACGCGGGATTGGCGTCGCCGTCATAACCAAGACGTGAGGGTTACGACCCTTGCGCCGCAGGACTGCGCGTTGCCGCACGCCAAAACGGTGCTGCTCATCCACGACCGCCAAACCCAAGTTGTAAAACACTACGTCTTCCTGGATGACGGCGTGCGTGCCCACCAGGAGGTCTAGCGCACCTGACTCCAAGTCGGCCAGCATGACCCTGCGTTCACTCTTGCGCGTACTGCCGGTCAGCAAGGCACTGCGCACCGCGAACGGATCAAGAAAACCCTTGAAGGTCTGTAGGTGTTGTTCGGCCAGTACCTCCGTCGGCGCCATGATGACCGACTGGAGTCCGTGTTTCGCCATCTGCAGCGCCACCGCGGCCGCAACGACCGTCTTGCCGGAACCGACGTCGCCTTGCAGCAAGCGGTTCATGGCCGCCGGCTTACCCACGTCGGCGAAAATCTCGGTTAGCGCCTGCTGCTGGTGGCGCGTCAGGGAGAAGGGCAACGAGTCGAGAAACGCCTGTGAAACATCGGCGTCGACACGTACCGGAACACCGGGTTGATCGAGCTGCCACTCGCGGCGCCGTTGCAGCGTGCCAAGTTGAATGAAGAAGAATTCGTCAAAAGCAAGGCGGTGGACCGCACGCTGACGCTGCTCATTACTCTCGGGGAAATGCATCTGGCGCAGGGCTTCTTGTGCGCCCATTAGGGAATTTCGCTTCAGAATGTCTTCCGGTACAACCTCTCTTACGGCATGAACGGCCATGTCCAGCGCAGAGTGGACCCAGCGGCGCATCCACTTCGCAGAGAGATTGGCCGTCAGCGGATAGACCGGCACCAGCCGTCCCACGTGCAGCCCGTGCTCGGGGCTTTCGGCAAATTCGTACTCGGGCGAACGCAATTCCAGTCCGGAGCGGCTGATTTCCACCTTGCCTGCTACCGTAACGCGGCGCTTATTCGTGAGGCTGCGTTGTAGAAACGGTTGATTGAACCAGACCGCCTTGATGTAGCCCGTCTTGTCTGCCAAGGCAGCCTCGGTGATGACCATGCGGCCCTGGGTTACGCGCCGATTCTCCACCTGCATCACGTTGGCCATGATGGTGACTTCTTCACCGGGCTTGAGGTCGGCGATCGTCTTGATGCTGCTGCGGTCGATGTGCCGGTGCGGAAAGTGCTGGATGAGATCGCCCAGCGTAGCAAGGCCCAACTTCTCCAGGCGCTTAGCGTCTTCAGCCTTCAGCATCGGCACGACAGTAAGAGGTGAATCTAGACCTGCCTTCGGCTGCGCGCCACGTTGCTTTCGGGGCCGCGAAACCTTGGTTTCGGCCTTTGCAGCGGACGTAACGGCTTTCCGTTGGGGTGGACCGCTCTGTGGAGGAGATGCAGGGCGTGGGCTTTCGTTCAGGACGTGCAACAGGCTCTGTACGCGAGACGCTCTTTCCGATGGTTCAAGCGCGCCGTAGTCCCGCAATCCACGCTCGATTGCGGGAAGAACTTGAACATCTCTGGCGGTGTTGGTGTTCTCGGCTTGCCAGTTTGCGACAAATCGCTCTAGGCCGCCAATTACCGCGCCATCGTCATATCCCCGCTGCATCTCCTGCTCAAGAATGCGGCGCAGGATCTTGGCGCGGTCGCGAGGTTCGGAGCGGGGCATAGCACCTCACTCAAGGGTCATCAGATATGGATAGTGCGGCTGGCCGCCGGAGATGACCTCGATTTCCAGCTTTGGAAACTGCGATTGAATCTGGGCGCTAAGGGAGTTAGCCTCATCTTCTGAAACGTCTACCCCGTGATAGCAAGTGAGGAGCTCAGCAGTATCCGGTCCCATGCGCTCGACCACAGACTTAACTGCTGCGAGGAGGTCGTCATGAGAGGCGCAAACGTGGCCGCCTGCAAGTGCGAGCCATTGCCCTTGGAGAACGTCCACGCCATCCACGGTGGCATCTCGTGTGGCAAGAGTCACCGCCCCGTACTGGGTGTTCTCCGCCGCGTCCTGCATTGCGCTTTCATTCACGTCAGGGTCTTGGCTCTCTTGAAACGCCAGCAAAGCGGCGATGCCGTGTGCCGAGGAGTACGTCGGCAACACGCGAACATCTGTGTCCGACAAGTCCCGCGTCTGCTCCGCAGACAGAATCACGTTCTTATCATTCGGCAAGACAAACACGTGACGCGCATTGGTGGCCTCAATCGCCTGGAAGATCTCCTGGGTGCTCGGGTTCATAGTGGGACCGCCGCTCACCACAGTTGCGCCGATGTCTCGATAGATCTCTGCAAGACCTGTGCCATCCGCCACCGCGACCACGCACTGCTCGCGCGGCTCCGGCGCGGCTTCAGTTGGCACCACGTCGATCCCCGGCAGGTCCCCGTCAGCTAACGCTGACTGCAACCGCTCGTACTGGTCGTCCATGTTGAAGATCTCGATGCGGTGGAGGTTTCCCGCAGCGCGGGCAAGATCGAGCACGGCGCCCGGATTCTCCGTGTGCACGTGGACTCGCACCAAATCTTCGTCACCGACAACCACCACCGAGGTGCCGCGCTCGGCTACCGCGTGGCGCATCTCCATTACTTCGAGATCGGCGCCGCTCACCAAGAAACCCGTGCAATAACCGTACAGGGTTTCAGTAACCGCCGCAATCTCTGGGAGAAGCGCCCGTTCGCTGCTGGGCAGCTCCACCTGCTCAACCGACTCACCGGTGACGTATCGCCGCGCCCCTTCCAACAAGAGCCACAACGCCTGTCCGCCGGCATCCACCACGCCGGCATCCCGCAGCACGTCCAGCAACTGCGGCGTGCGGGCGACAGACCGCTCCGCGGCGGCGACGGCCGTTGCAAGCACCGCAGACATCTCAGCGTCCGGCGCGCCAGCCTCACATGCCTCCGCGGTATCGCGTGCTACGGTGAGCATCGTGCCTTCTTGCGGCTCTTGCAACGCCGCATAGGAGGAGTCGGAAGCCGAACGCAACGCCTGCACAATGCCTGGGACAGTGATTTCATCTGACTCCGCCAAGGCATCCGCAATCCCGCGCAGGCACTGGGAGAAGATAACACCTGAGTTGCCCCGCGCGCCCATCAATGCACCGCGATAGATCGCCTGGGAGACCTCGTCCGCGCGCGTGCTGCTTGCCTGTTTACCCGCCTGCAGGGCAGCTTCCAGGGTAAGGAGCATGTTGGTTCCGGTGTCGCCGTCCGGCACGGGAAAGACGTTGAGCCGGTTGATCTCCTCCTTATTGGCGGCAAGGAGATGGTATCCGTACTCCAGAGCCCCGATGAGGCTGCGCCCATCGCACTTCACAGCGATTCCTTCGCGCACTTCCTGTCCGGTCTGGGCATCATCCACGATTTCTGCATACCTCTCTGTACTTTGGAGAGACTATGTCTGCCATGTCGTTTACTGAAAACCTGGGACTACAAGCTTCTCTGGCCTGCCGTCCATTTGTGAGTCCATTCACAAACGTGCAACCGACGCAAAAACCAAGATTGCAAACTCACTCACCACGCGTCAGGATTGAGTATGGGATCGAATCTATGCTAACATTGGGGCTTGGTGACACGATCATCATAGCGATAGATGGATCGCATGGTCAAGAATAACACGGACGACCGGACTAACTGAGGACTTAGGACTAGCTCATGGCTGTTTGTAACGTATGTGGAAAAGGCGCGCAAGTAGGTCACAATATTCAGCACCAGGCTTCCGGCCAGTGGCGCTATCGTGCGCCGAAGACGCGCAAGGTGTGGAAAGCCAACGTGCAGAAAGTGCGGCTGCTCATTGACGGTCAGCTCAAGAAAGTCAACATCTGCACGCGCTGCCTCCGCACACAGGCGAAATCAACTGCGGTCTAGCTTCGCCCAAGGATGGGTGCATGCTTGCACCGGGAAACAAATAAGGAGAGGGTCGCCCTGACCTTCTCCTTTTCTACATTCCCTCGCACTGATCGCAACCCTATCCCAATTCAAGTATGCCGAGTTGTACTTGTATCATGCCTAGCATACGTTACTTGCCTCGGGCAATGTAACAATTTGAATTAGGGAAACACCTGCGACAGCGTAAAAAGCACGCCGACTGCAGCAGAAACTATCAACCCCAATTTGATGGTCATTCCTTGCTCAAGAATCTTGAGCTCTTTCTTGAGGTCTTCTTTAGTGACAAATTGCTGCAGATCGTCCCTAGTTGCAAGTCGATCTAAGTCGTTTTTGGCTGCAAATTTTTGTGCATTATCACTTACTATGCCCTCAACAAGCAATGCCAGCCTGGCAGCTTGCCTAGGATTAAAATCTCCATCTGCAAGAAACTCTCGCAATGCGTCAGAGCTGTGTACAGCCACCAATGCTCCCCTGAATGTTCTTTGCGTGCCTAACCCGGAACAGAGACTTCTGCAATTGATTCAAACATAGTATAGCAAACCGGTACCGGGGCTACCATCAAGAGTAGCAACGATCTCAAGCAGATGTGCTGTTGTCCGGGCAGTTCACCACGTCGCGTTCGTAGATTGTCGCGAGCACACCGTTTATGAAGCGGGGGGAGTTGTCGGAGGCGTAGATCTTTGCCAGTTCTACTGCTTCATTTATGACAACTTTAGGGGGTGTCTCGGGCACATAGAGCAACTCGTATACGGCAAGGCGCATGATGGCTTTGTCGACCAGCGCCATCTGACCCATGGGCCACATTGACGCGGCATGCTGAATCTTCTCGTCGATCTGCGCCAGGTGAGCGCGGACACCGGAGACGAGACCCTCCAAGAGTTCGCGCGCCTCTGCCTTGGTTTTCGCCATGTACTCCACTTTGCTCTGCACAACGTCCGGAGACTCATCAGACATGTCTAGCGCGAAGAGCACCTGCATAGCAGCCACACGCGCATGGCGGCGCGGGTGAATTCGTCTATTGGAAACATTGGCAGTACGTGCCGTCATTCGTCGTCACTCACTTTCGCTCTGCAGAGCGACCGTCCCATAGACGCGGTACTACGCAGCGCCCGCGCAGCCATGACATTGGTTTCTGCAGAGAAACAGAGTCGACCGTTCATAGGAGATTGAGCATGTTCGCATCGAAACTGCCTTCCCGGAAGCTCTGAGCATGGAGGACTTTGCGGTGGAATTCAAGGTTCGTCTTCACGCCGTCGATGACACACTCGTCCAGCGCCCGTAACATGCGTGCTATGGCCTCAGCACGATCGGGCGCCCAGGCAATTATCTTGGCAATCAGCGAGTCATAGTGAGGGGGAATTGTGTACCCGCTATAGAGGTGAGAGTCGACGCGGATGCCCGGGCCGCCGGGGGCGAGAAAGCTCGTCACTTCACCGCTTTCCGGCCGGAATTCATGTTCCGGGTCTTCGGAGGTTATCCGACACTCGATGGCATGCCCCCTGAAGCATACTTCCTGTTGGCTATACCTAAGGGTCTTACCGGCTGCAACGGCGATCTGCTCCCGAACGAGATCAATGCCGGTCGTGCTTTCCGAAACCGTATGCTCCACCTGTAAGCGGCAGTTTATTTCCATAAAATAGTAATTCAGCGCCGAATCGACCAAGAATTCCACCGTGCCCGCAGACGTATAGCCAACCGCATTGACTCCTTGCAGTGCCGCCGTGGCGATGGCTTCCCGTACCGAGGAATCGAGCACCGGCGACGGCGACTCCTCGATGAGCTTTTGATACCGCCGCTGAATGGTGCAATCGCGTTCGCCCAGTTGGATCGCGTTGCCTTGACCGTCCCGGAGGATCTGAACCTCAATGTGGCGGGCAGGAGAGATGTACTTCTCCAAATACAGCCGCGCGTTGCCGAATGACGCTTGAGCTTCCGCCTGGGCCACCGGAAACGCCGTCGCCATCTCTTTCTCATCGCCCACGAAGCGTATGCCTCGTCCCCCGCCGCCTCCGGCCGCCTTGAGTACCACCGGGTACCCAATGGAATCAGCATCCTCCAGAGCATCCGCTGCATTCCTGACCGGGGAGTCCCGGCCAGGAATAACGGGCAGACCCGCTTTGCGCATCTCCGCCTTGGCATTGGTCTTGTCACCCATCGCGTGAATGACGTCCGGACTGGGACCGATGAAGGTAATGCCGTATTTCTCGCAGATCTCGGCAAAGTACGTGTCTTCTGCCAAGAAGCCAATGCCAGGGTGAATGGCCTCGGCGCCCGTAATGAAGGCGGCACTAATGATGCTCGGTACATTCAAATAGGACTTGCTCGCGGGGGCAGGTCCAATGCATACGGCTTCATCGGCCAAATGGACCGGTAAAGACTCACGGTCCGCATCCGAGTAAGCCACTACCGTGGAGATTCCTAACTCACGACAGGCCCGAATCACTCGGAGCGCCGTCTCGCCGCGATTGGCTATGAGGATTTTTTGAAACACCAAACTACCTAGGTTTAGTTTTGTGGCAGCCTTAGAGAGGGTCTCCGCCTGCACAGCATCTGACCTCGCCGTACTGTAGCTCCTGGCCCCTCTTCTTACAATCGTCAAGGCCCATGGTGGCGTGCCGCTTCAGACGATTCACTCGCCTCTAATACATCATAATGCCGCCGTCTACGATGAGTATCTGACCCGTAATATACGAAGCTTCCTCAGAAGCCAGGAAGGCAACGGCAGCCGCAAGCTCGTGGGGATCGCCATAGCGTCCCAGGGGGATAATCTTCAGAATTGTATCGACCGTGTCTTCCGGAATAGAGTCCGTCATGGGGCCGCCGAAATAGCCCGGCGCAACACAATTCGCCGTAACGTTTCGCGTCGCCACTTCGCGCGCGAGCGACCGTGTAAACCCCCAGAGCCCGGCCTTGGAGGCAGAATAGTTCGCCTGACCCGGCGCGCCCATGAAACCGCCAATCGAGGAGACATTGACGATACGTCCGTAGCGCGTCCGCAGCATGTTGCGCACAACCGCCTTACTGCAAAGGAACGCCGATTTCAGATTGGTATCGACCACAGCATCCCAATCTGCTTCAGACATGCGCACGAACAATGTATCCCGCGTAATGCCGGCATTGTTGACGAGAATGTCTATCTGTCCGCAATCGTTGTGGACGGACTTGACCATATCTTCAATTTCGTCGGAATTGGTTACGTCAGCCCGGGCTGCGCTGGCGCTGCCACCTTCCGCGGCGATATCTGCTACGACTCGCTCAGCCGCCTCAGCGCCACTATGGTAGTGCACAACCACGTGAGCCCCCTCTTTGCCAAGCCGCGCGCAAATGGCTGCACCTAAATGACCGGACCCGCCAGTGACCAGCGCAACCCGCCCTTTCATAGTTCATCCTTCACGTAGTTAGACTGCTGTTTGCCTGAATACTTCGACCTGAATGCATTCGCGCACAGAATTATGCAAACTACCTGAATCGCTCAACACAGTTTCGGACTGGCCTAACACTCGTGCCGGCGCTTCAGTATGACTACACCAGGTCTATGCGACCACGCCGGATTCGGCTGCGCGCAGGGCCGCTTGCTGGGAATCTATCGCCGTTGCCGTGGTTGCCGGAGCGATGCTCCCGATCATTTTGGTCAGGACGGCGCCCGGCCCAAACTCATAGATTGGATTCAGGTTTCTTCGCAAGAGCATGTCTATTGTCGCTGCCCAGCGCACCGGAGACGTGACCTGCACAGAAAGTTCGTGCCGCAAGGCCTCCACCGTGGTAGCGATATTGGCGGTTGTATTGGCTACGACTGGAATACACGGCGGCAGGAGCGGCGCTGCAGCTACCGCGGCTCGCCATTCATCCTGCACCGGCGCCATCGCCTGCGTGTGAAATGCGCCGCCAACCCTTAAAGGCACGATGCGCCGTGCGCCGTGTTCCTTCAGCAGAACGATGGCGCTGTCCAATCCAGCCTTATCTCCTGCGATGACAACCTGTTGAGGCGTATTGAAAGTGGCAATAGTCACAATGCTCCGCACATCAGCGCTCCGCGCTCGCGCGCAGAGCTGCATGACAACCTGGGGCGAGACGCCAATCACAGCCGCCATTCCGCCTGGCGCGTCTGCAACAGCGCGTTGCATAAGCTCTCCTCGAGTCTGCACCAGCCGCAGCCCGTCCTCCAATGAGAGCGCCCCGGCTGCATACAGGGCGGTGAATTCACCGATACTATGTCCGGCAACCAAAGCAGGCTGCAGCGCGTCCGGCAGATCCGTTACTGCCTCCACGCCACAAGCCTCCAGATAGGCAGCCAAGCATGCGGCACTGGCAGTGAAAATGGCAGGTTGCGCGTTACGCGTTTCGGAGAGAACTCCGAGCGGGCCCTCGAAGCTCAGCGCTGTCAATTCCGTGCCCAGGACGTCATCCGCAGCAGCGTAGACACGCTTTGCAGCAGCAGAGTGTGCCGCTACATCCGCGCCCATGCCTACTCGTTGCACGCCTTGACCCGGGAAAATGTATGCTCTACTTCCCATCGCTCCATTTCCGATCTGCACAAGTAGCGCTGCAAGGCACTTCTGCCCCGCCATGCTGACTTTCATCCAGCCAACGCATCAAGATTCCACTCTATGACACTGTACACGCTTTGGCCGAATCCCATTTGCAGCAACACCTGATTGCACATGGAATGGGCGAGTGGGTGGGGACCAATTACTTAACCCAATTTGGGCATCCTGCCCCCAGCATGCCGAAGCTAGTCATTGAGAACATGACCCGGAGTTGGCGCCTCGCCACTTTGAGGAATGCAGAAGCCCGGTACAATACGACAAGCAAAACATGCCGGACCACAACTTCCAACCCATGCGGCACTTGACCGCACCATGGCAAAGCGTGCAATTGCGGCAATGCGGAAAGCAGGCAGGATACCGTCAAGAATTGGCCCTAGGAGCCCGGAGTTTCTATCTCCAAGACTTCCTGACCGCGGTAGTAACCGCAAAACGAGCATACCGTGTGGGAAGGCACCGGTTGGCGGCACCTCGGACACGCTATCAAATGCACGCTCAGGTTGTTCAGATGCGAGCGTCGTTTGCCTTGTCGCGAACGCGAAATCTTCTTCTTTGGTTGTGCGCCCATTGTCACCTCACAAATATCATGCGCTCATCTTCACGCCGGTCGCTCTTGCCCCATTTTCTGCAGCATATCCTGCAATGGCGCCAATCGCACGTCCGGCGTCTCATCCACACACCTACAAAAACTATTATTCCGATCGCCGCCGCACTCCGGACATATACCGAGGCAATCCGGCTGGCACCGGGGCATAAGCGGTTGGCCGATCTCTATGTACTGTCGAACCGCCTCGCTGAGGTCTAGACGGTCGACACTTTCAATGAGAAACTCGGATTCTATGTCATCGTGATCGAGTCGAATTGCCTTACCCGTTGCCAGGTCGAAGACCGGGTAGTACATCTCTTCAAACTGAATTAGCACATCTTCATCAAAAGCGTCTAAGCACCGGCAACATAGTAATTCTATCGTAGCATGTAGATCACTTCTGACAACAATGCCTTTCCCCGCATGGGCCAATTCAATCGTGCCTTCAATTGGTGTGACAAGGGAAATGTCTTTCCAATTGGGAAGGAACCCTTCAATCTCGTGACTACGCAACGTGCCAGACATATCTTGGAGAAGCCCGGCCACATTTAAGGTCAGCCTATCCATGGCTTGTCTTACTCTGCCGAACCCTGCGAGCTACGATCGCCTCTTGTGCGAGCGGAAGTAACCGTCTCAGGTTCCGTATCTGCCATCGCTTCCAGGAAAATCTGCACGCGCTCATGCAGTTGTTCAAGTCGTGTGCGCAGATCGGTCAAGGACCGCACAGCGTAGGCGTCCGATTCTCGCTGGATTTCACTCGCCTGCTCTTCGGCTTCCTCCACAATCCCGCGCGCGTTATCTTCCGCCGCGCGAACGAGGCCGTGCTCGGAGAGTATCTCCTCCGCCTGCTCATGGGCAATCGCCACAATGCGTTCGGCCTCCAGGCGCGCCTGTTCGGGGATGCGGCTGCGCTCCTGAAGCATGCGCCTTGCTTGCCGCACTTCATCAGGCACTGACATTCGCATCTGCGCAATAACGTCGAGGCACTCTTGCTCGTCTAGCATAATCTTATTGACAAAGGGAACCCGTTGGCCTGTGTTGACGAGAGCCTCTAAACGTTCAATTAGTGCAAAAATGTCCATCCTGGCTACCCCTTTTGTCATCCGCCCGTCTCATGCGTTCATCACAGATAACCCATATCCCACATGAAGCCGTGCTATGAGCCTTCACATAGTCTGCACCTCACGCAATCGTGCCGCAACCACCTCCGGTACGAATGCGTCAACATTTCCACCTAGCTTGGCGACTTCTTTAACAAGACTCGCGCTTAAAAATGAATACTTCACCGATGTCATGAGGCAGACGACTTCAAGGTCGGGACGAAGTTGCTGATACATGGCGGCAAGCTGAAACTCATACTCAAAATCCGTTACCGCCCGCAACCCTCGTACCAGCACTTGCGCGCCGAGTTCATGCGCACACTCCACCGTAAGGTTCGCAAAGCTCCTTACCTCAACATTGGGCCACTGCTTCACGGCCGTCGTAAGCATTTTCACGCGGTCTTCTAAGGAAAAGAGCACATCCTTCCTGGGATTTGCATAGACTCCAACGAAAAGCCCATCGAAGATTCGAGACGCCCTGGCAATTATATCCATGTGTCCGTTCGTAACTGGATCAAAGCTCCCAGGATAGAGCGCCGTGGGCACGTTTTTCGCTGCCTTTCCCGTGCTAGTCGAACCACATTATATAGCAATCGTTGCATAGCATCATACTAGTGCTCAACGACACTAGCAAATCATGCTACCGCAACAGAGAAGCGCCGGTTACACTTCCCTGCGGTATTCTACCAACGACGGAAATACTTTTCAAATCCCAATTGTAGGGTGTTATGGTTGTTGCTACCGCAAGTTCTCACTTGCTTCTGGCCAATTGCACAGGCTGGCGATGTCTGTTATTCTAGACTGAAGAAAACTTCTCTTTAAACCCGTCCCGCGAGGCAGGTAAGAGGGGCCCAGATATACTTGGATGCTTCTTGCCTGCCTGCAGGCAGGAAGTTTTTTTGTGCGTAGAGCACGGAGCACATGACCGGCGCTATGCCGCCTACTGGCGACGAGGAGCATATGACGGCTTCGGGGAAAGTCCTACTCCAAGCGGCAGAGATTCGCCGCGCGCTCTCGCGCATCGCCCATGAAATCGTGGAGCACAACCGCGGCGCTGAAGACATTGTATTGGTTGGCATTCAAGCCCGGGGCGCGCCGCTGGCCCGGCGGCTTGCCGGCAGCATTGAGGCCCATGAGGAAGTAGCCGTCCCGGTCGGCCGGCTGGACATCACCCTTTACCGCGACGACCTCGAGCGCGAGCACTTTCGCCCTAACGTGCGCGAGACGCAAATTCCCGTGGATCTCACAGAGAAGCACGTCGTCCTCGTCGATGACGTTCTCTATACAGGACGTACGATTCGCGCTGCCATGGATGCGGTAATGGACTTCGGCCGTCCGCGTTCGATCCAGCTTGCCGTACTCATCGACCGCGGTCACCGTGAGTTGCCAATTCGCGCCGACTATGTGGGTAAGAATGTTCCTACATCTCGTGTGGAGGAAATAGAACTACACCTCTTGGAAACCGACGGCATGGACGAGATTGTCTTAGTCTCCACACCGCAGGAGGACGCCTAGATGCCTCTGGCGCATAGAGACCTCCTCGATCTCGATGACTACTCGTCCGAGGAAATCATGCTCCTGCTGGAGACTACCTCCGCCATGACGGAAATTCTGTCCCGACCGATCCGGCGGGTGCCGACATTACGCGGCAAGACTATTGTCAACATGTTCTATGAAGCCAGTACCCGCACGCGCTCCTCATTTGAGTTGGCAGCGAAGAACCTCTCCGCCGATCTTGTTAATGTATCCGCGAGCCAAAGCAGTGTCGACAAGGGCGAGTCGTTGGTTGATACTATGCGCACCCTACAAGCGCTGGGTGCAGACATGATAGTCATGCGCCATTGGGAAGCCGGCGCGCCCTACCTCGCCGCGTCCTGGCTAAACGCTTCCGTCATAAATGCTGGAGATGGCTGGCACGCCCATCCCAGTCAAGCTCTGCTCGATCTCTATACGGTCCAGCAGCGGCTTGGCACTCTCGAAGGATTGAAGCTCGTAATCGTGGGTGACATCTTACATAGCCGCGTGGCGCGATCCAATCTCTGGGGTTTTGGCAGATTGGGGGCCGAGATTGTGCTCTGTGGGCCGCCCACCCTTCTCTCACCTGAGATCCTCGGCATTACTGAGGACATGCCTCAAGTTTCGATTTCATATGATCTCGATGCAGCGATCGTGGACGCAGACGTCGTTATGATGTTGCGTCTGCAGCGCGAACGCATGGCAAGTGGGTTGTTGCCTTCCTTGCGTGAATATGCCGTCCGATTCGGACTCACCCGCCGGCGGTTGCAGCGCGCTCGTCCCAATGCGCTCATAATGCACCCCGGCCCTATGAACCAGGGCGTGGAAATCTCGCCTGAGCTTGCGTACGGCGAGCAGGCCGTTATCGAGGAACAGGTAACTAACGGCGTCGCGGTACGGATGGCAATATTCTATTTGCTCGCAGGCACGGCGGAGCGGTTGGTATGACCAATAGCTGGCTGATCACAGGGACACGGGTGCTCGATCCGGCGAACAACCTCGACCGTGTGCAAGACGTGCTGATCAGAGACGGTAAAGTCGCGGAAATCAATGAGTCACTCTCTGCGGCAGACTATCCCGTTATTGAAGCGGGCGGACTTGTACTCACACCGGGATTCGTGGACCTGCACTGTCATCTGCGTGAACCAGGCTTCGAATACAAGGAGACAATTGCTTCCGGCACGCTGGCAGCCGCTCGTGGCGGCTTTTCCACTGTCTGCAGCATGGCGAATACGGATCCGGTAGTGGACACCCCGGCAACTATCGAGCTCATTTTGGAACGCGCGCGGGAATCCGCGTCCGCGCGGGTGTTTCCTCTCGCTGCCGTGACCCAGGGCTTAGAAGGCACGCAGCTCGTGGAAATGGCGGCACTGGCAGACGCGGGCGCTGTTGCTTTTTCCGATGACGGCATGCCGGTAGCCGATGCTCGCATGATGCGACACGCGCTCGAATACAGTCTTCTCGTTGGAAAGCCTATCGTAAACCACTGCGAAGACCCCTCTCTCGCCCAAGAGGGCGTCATGCATGAAGGCCTGACTTCCTTGCGACTGGGACTGCGCGGGATGCCGGCCGAAGCTGAGGAGACGATGGTGGCGCGGGACGCTCTCTTGGCGCGTCGCACCGGCGCCCACATTCACATCGCCCACGTCTCGACGCGTGGCAGCGTCGAGATCATCCGTGCAGCGAAGCAACAAGGCATTCGCATTACCGCCGAGGTAACGCCTCACCATCTCACGCTTACCGATTCGCTTGTTGCTCAGAGACTGCAAGAAGACGCAGGCGTGGGTCTTGCTTACGACACGCACGCCAAAGTCAAACCGCCTCTCCGCGCTCAAGCAGACATTGAAGCCCTCATTGAGGCTTTGAACGATGGCACAATCGACGCGATTGCCACGGACCACGCACCCCACAGTACAACCGACAAGCTCTGCGAGTTTAGCGAAGCGGCCTCAGGCATCTCGTGTCTAGAAACTGCATTCTCGCAAGTTTTTCAGTTGGTGCAAAACGGCAGGGTTTCTCTGCAAACACTAATAAGCAAACTGACGTCAGAACCCTCCCATGTGTTTGGCCTACCGACGGGAATGATCACGGTAGGAGCACCGGCGGATTTAGCCCTGCTCGATCTCGGTGCCGCGTGGACCGTAGACCCTGAAAAGTTTGCTTCGAAAGGCAAGAACACGCCGATCGCGGGAACAACGCTCCCCGGCTGTGTCGCGATGACGTTCGTCGACGGGAGGCTCGTCCATACGGCTGACGGCTACAGACCAGGAGGTGCACAGTAAACGTGTCAGACGCAGATACCTATCCTCACGCCCTGCTCGCCTTGGAAGACGGCAAAGTCTTCTTCGGCCGGGCATTCGGCTCTGCCAAGGATGCCGCCGGCGAGCTTTGCTTCAATACAAGCATGACCGGCTATCAGGAAATCTGTACCGACCCGTCCTACCGCGGGCAAATCGTCACCCTGACGTATCCGCTCATCAATAACTACGGTGTCACTCCGGTTGACATGGAGTCGGTAAATCCATGGCTATCGGGTCTCGTTGTGCGAGAACTCTGTACTCATCCCAGTAACTGGCGGGCGACGGATGAACTCGACGCATTCCTGGCAGACAACAATATTCCCGGAATATTTGGTCTGGATACGCGCGCGATTACCCAACACCTGCGCACATACGGCTTCAAACGGGCCGTCCTTGCGGTAGCGCCGCCAGACGTGTTGCCGGATGATGCCTACGATCCTTATCTTTGGTCGAGTGGCCGAACCACGGGCATTGAATCGTACGTAAATGACTGTGTCGCGCGCGCCCGGCACGTCACTCCGCTCTCGGACCACGACGTCGTGGGCGAGGTCTCGGTAAATTCAGGTGAGCATACCTCTCACGCGCCCTGGGAACCGTGGCAACTGCCGCCACAGTCCGCCGCGCAGAAACGCCTTGTCCTGATCGACACCGGGGGCAAACACAATATTGCCCGTTCCCTTACAAGCCGAGGCGCCGAGGTCCTGTGGGTGCCGTACGGCACTCGATATGAGGAGATTTGCAGTCTGGATCCGGACGGAATCGTTGTATGCAATGGTCCGGGCGATCCGGAAGTCGGCGCGGTCGCCGCAACCGTCGAGACTACGGCTCGGCTCATGCATCGCTATCCGATGTTGGGCATCTGTTTGGGCCACCAGATTATCGCGTTGGCCGCGGGCGCCCGAGCAAGCCGCCTCAAATTTGGTCACCGCGGCGCCAATCACCCGGTGCAGGATACGGAGAGCGGGAAGGTGCACATCACCACCCAAAATCATGGTTTTCAAGTTGACGCGAGCAGCATCCCTGAAGAGTCCGGATTCCGCGTCAGCCACATCAGTCTCAATGATGGGTCGGTCGAAGGCCTTCGCCACCAGGACTTGCCAATTCTAAGCGTGCAATACCATCCTGAGGCTTGCCCCGGACCACAAGACAATCAATATGTATTTGACGAATTTGTAGAACTCCTTTCATGACGAATAGACCATCCAAGGTACTAATTGTCGGTTCAGGCCCAATCATCATCGGCCAGGCCGCTGAGTTTGACTACGCCGGAACGCAGGCATGCAAGGCCATGCGCGAAGAAGGCGTGACCTCCGTTCTCGTCAACTCCAATCCCGCGACGATTATGACCGATGAGGACATCGCCGACGTAGTCTACATCGAGCCGCTCACCGTTCCCGTCATCGAGCGCATCATTGCGCACGAGCGGCCCGACGGACTCATCCCCACGCTCGGCGGCCAGACCGGTCTCAATCTCGCCGTAGCTTTGGCCGAAGCGGAAGTCTTGGAAAAGTATGATGTGCGACTGCTGGGCACGCCCTTATCAGCGATCCGGAAAGCGGAAGATCGAGAACTCTTCCGGCAAACCATGACTCAGATCGGCGAACCCATTCCCGCCAGCAAGACTGTCCACTCCGTGCAAGAAGCGGAAGCATTCGTGGCTACTATTGGGATGCCCGTCGTCATCAGGCCTGCCTATACGCTGGGGGGCACCGGCGGCGGCATCGCCCGTACGGCTGCAGAGGTGCAAACGGTAGTTGCAGGCGGCCTTTCCGCCAGTCCAATCAACCAGGTGCTGGTGGAGGAGTACTTGCTCGGCTGGAAAGAAATCGAATACGAAGTCATGCGCGATAGCGCGGACAACTGCATCACCGTGTGCAACATGGAGAATTTCGACCCCATGGGCGTGCATACCGGTGATTCAATAGTGGTCGCGCCAAGCCAGACCTTAAGCGACCGTGAATATCAGATGCTTCGTACCGCGTCGCTCAACATCATTCGGTCGTTGGGCATTGAGGGGGGGTGCAACGTGCAGTTGGCGCTGGACCCCCATTCATTTGCCTATCGCGTTATCGAAGTTAATCCTCGTGTAAGTCGCTCATCCGCTTTGGCGTCTAAGGCAACCGGCTACCCGATTGCGCGCATGGCGGCCAAGATCGCTATTGGCCGTACCCTTGACAAGCTGCCGAATCCTATCACGGAGAAGACCACCGCTGCGTTCGAACCGGCCCTTGACTACGTCGTGGTCAAAATTCCGCGCTGGCCGTTCGACAAGTTTCCGTCGGGTGACCGCATGCTGGGCACGCAGATGAAGTCCACCGGCGAAGTAATGGCCATTGACCGCACCTTGGAGGCTGCGCTGCAAAAGGCGGTGCGCGGCCTCGAAATCGGCGATCGCAGTCTCATGTGGGAAGACGAACAGTGGCAAGGAGAACCGGAAGCCATCTGGGGGCACATCACGGAAGCCAGCGATCTGCGACTTTGGGCAATCATGAGCGCGTTGCGGCGCGAAGTTAGCATTGAGGAAGTCTCCCGCCGCTCCCACATCGACCCGTTCTTCATCCATAAACTGGCTGCTATCCGCGACATGGAACAGCGCCTCCTGGCCGAACCGCTCACACCGGGTTTGCTCTGGGAGGCGAAGCGACTAGGGTTTGCCGACTCCCAAGTCGGCACCTTGGCCGATGTGCTCCCGACACGTGTGCGCGAGATGCGGAAACAGTGGGGCATCGTGCCGGTGTACAAGATGGTAGATACCTGCGCCGCCGAATTTGAAGCTCGAACGCCGTACTTCTACAGTACGTACGAGATTGAAAACGATGCGCCGTCCTTGACAGCGGCAAGAGCCGCCGTAGTTGGTTCCGGGCCGATCCGCATCGGCCAGGGCATTGAATTCGACTATTGCTCCGTTCATGCGGCATGGGCGCTCGACAGCGCAGGCGTGCAGAGCATCATGGTAAATAGCAATCCCGAGACCGTATCCACCGACTTCGATACGTCCGATCGCCTCTACTTTGAACCGCTGGACACGGAGAGTGTCCTGAATGTCCTCGATAACGAGGGCGTGCCGCCAACCATTGTGCAATTTGGCGGGCAGACGGCCATCAATCTCGCCGAACCGCTTACCATGGAGAACGTCACACTGGCGGGAAGCGGCGTGTCCGCGATCGACCTCGCTGAAGACCGCCGCAAATTCGAGGCGTTCCTGGACCGGCTTGGCATCCCGCAGCCTCCCGGCGCCGCCGTGACCAACGTTGATGATGCTCTTTCCGTTGCTTCAAACATCGGCTATCCGGTGCTCGTGCGGCCCTCGTATGTGCTCGGAGGCCGGGCAATGGAAATCGTAAATACGCCGGAAGACCTCAAGAGCTATGTGGCAACTGCCGTGCAGCTCTCTACACGACATCCCGTCCTAGTCGACAAGTACCTCCAAGGCAAGGAAGTCGAGGTAGACGCAATTTGCGACGGAAAGACAGTGCTCATACCCGGCGTCATGGAGCATATCGAACGCGCCGGTGTGCATTCGGGCGATAGTTTTGCCGTCTATCCGCCCCGAGACCTTCACGAACACTTAGAACAAACCATCGTTGACTACACGACGCGCATCTGCCTGGAGCTGGGTGTCTTGGGGCTGGTAAACATCCAGTATGTGATCTTCCAAGACGAGGTTTTCGTGCTTGAAGTAAATCCGCGGTCAAGCCGCACGGTGCCCTTCCTCAGCAAAGTAACCGACGTGCCCATGGTGCGCCTTGCCACACTCACCATGCTCGGCAAATCACTGGAAGACATGGGCTACGGTAGCGGCCTCCGGCCCAAGCAACCTCTGGTCGCCGTGAAAGCGCCGGTGTTCAGCATGGCAAAGCTGCGCGGCGTGGAAACATCAGTGGGACCCGAGATGAAATCCACCGGTGAAGTAATGGGAGTGGACGTCACCTTCGAAGCAGCGCTCTATAAGGCGATGGTGGCTTCCGGGCTGAATGTGCCCGCGGGCGGCACGTTCTTGCTCTCCATCGCCGATGCCGACAAAGACGCCATCCATCCCATCGTGCGCCAACTTGCCGCTGCCGGGTACAAGTTCATGGCTACCGAAGGTACCGCCGCCATGTTGGAGTCGATGGGCATTCCCGTACGCATGATCAGCAAACGCCTGCAAGGCACGCCCAACGTGGTGTCGGTAATTCGGGAGGGCGAAGTGCAAGCCGTCATAAACTCGCTCACCGGGGGACGCGCGGTGCTGCAGGACGGTTTCTTTATCCGTCGAGCCGCCGTCGAGCGCCAAATTCCTTGCCTGACGTCGCTAGACACGTCCCGCGCTCTGGCAACTGCGCTTTCGCTGCAGCAGGATGCCTATCAAGTGCGGCCCCTGTGGGCGTATCGCGATCAAAGTTGATGGAAGAGCAAGACTTGCGTTTGCTATGAGCGTTGTTCAAGAACGAGCGAGGGTCATTTCCAACGAGCCCGTCGCTGACGGTCTCTTGATAGTCCGGCTGCACTCGCCGCAGATTGCCGCGCAGTGCCAACCCGCGCAATTCGTCCACGTGCGTTGCGGTGACGGCATCGATCCGCTCCTGCTGCGTCCCTTCAGCATGCTGACGGTGGACCGGGAAGCGGGCACGCTCGACATCCTCTATCAAGTGGTCGGACGCGGCACGGAAATCCTCCAGAACCGGCGAGCCAGTGATGAAATCCTGCAGCTTGGCCCCTTGGGCAAGACTTTCACCACGCCGCCCAACCAAAGCAATCTCCTGATGATTGGGGGCGGCATCGGCATAGCACCGTTGGTCTTTTTGGCGGAGACGATGATTGCGCAGGGCTACACCGTCACATTGCTGGCGGGCGCCCGCACCGCCGCCCGCCATCTCCCTGCCGAATACGTGCCGCCTGAAGTGGAGTACGTGCTGGCAACCGAAGATGGTTCGGCAGGCCATCACGGTCACGTAACGGATCTCATTGCCGAATACTATCTCTGGAGTGACGCCGTCTACGTCTGCGGCCCGTGGCCGATGATCGCGGCAATAGACGCAGCATATCAAGCACGCGCTTGGGGCTGGAACAGCAAAAAGCCCATCCAGGTCTCGTTAGAGAACCAGATGGGCTGCGCCATGGGGGTCTGTCTCGGGTGCGTCGTCACGACACCCCGCGGCTACCAGCGCGTCTGTCGCGACGGTCCGGTGTTCCCGTTGCGCGACTTGCATCGAGAAATCGCCTCTCGACCGGAGCATAGTGTGAGACAGACCGAGACCATGGGCCGGTAAATCTCCATCTTCGCTCCGCAACGAAGCGAAGAGACTACCATGCCACTGACGGGATGCCGTCTCTTGGCGCGCCGGATCTCTCGATCCCCTCGCAGAACATCAGATGGATTCCTGCTTTCGCGGGAGTAACGGGCTAGGGGTCATCTCTCTCTATGCGTCTCGACTCGGTTAAGGAGCGCTTGCAGCGCATACTCGTGATTCATTGACCAGCCGTAGCGCGGGGGCTTGTCCCCCGCATTCCCGTCCAAACGAAAACGCGAATTCGGTAGAGCAGCTCAGAGTGCCAAGAACGTCATGGCGTCGCGAACTTCAAGCAGACCGGTGTCGGCACCGAGGCAACGTGTCCCGTGGGTTTGAGCTCCCCTGATTCTGCGTCTATCCGGAACGTGACGATTGAGTCCGTATCCTGGTTTGCCGCCAGCAAGAACGTGCCCGTCGGATCGATGACAAAATTGCGCGGTACTTCGCCGAGCGTGGATTGGTGACCGATAAGCGTGAGCGTGCCGTCTGCATCGTTCACCCCGTAGATGACAATGCTGTCATGTCCGCGATTGGAACCATAGACAAATTTCCCATTCGGGTGCACATGCACGTCGGCGGTATGGCTTGTTGGCTCGAAGTCCGGCGGCAGTGTGGGGATTGTCTGCAGCTCATTCATCGCACCGCGTACTTGATCGTACGCGAAGACCGTCATAGTGTTACCGATTTCATTGATCACGTAGACTGTGCGGCCGTTGGGATGAAAGTCAAGGTGACGCGGCCCGGCGCCTGCGTGCACCGTAGCAAACGGCGGGTCAGCCGGCGGCAGCTTTCCGTTCTCCAGGTCCAGCCCATAGACGAGCACCTGATCTAGACCAAGATCACACGCCAGGGCAAAACGGTTTGCGGGATCGGGCGTGAATGAGTGCCCGTGAGGCTCTCCTTGACGATCAGGATTCACACTCGAGCCTACATGCTGCACCCAGTCCGTTGCCGGACCCAAACGCCAATCCTCCGTGATAGGCAGGATCGCCACACTTCCGCCCGTATAGTTCGCGGTAATAACGTATTTGCCGGTCTGCTCTACGCTCACGTGGCAGGGACCAGCGCCCTGGGACGACTGCCGGTTGATAAACTCAAGCCCGCCGGTCGCGTGGTCCACCGCAAACGTGCTCACCGCGCCGCCAGCATGCCCGTCAATCTCAGGAACCGCGTTCACCGCATATAGCACGGGGAGCTCCGGATGGAGCGCGAGATATGATGGATTCGGCACGTCCGGCACCGTGTGAACTAACTCCACAGCGCCGGTAGTCATGTTCATCCGGCAGACGTAGATCCCTTCCGCTCCGCCACCGTGATCGTCGACGCCGGTAAACGTGCCGACATAGAGAAACCTGGCCTCTGCAGAGCGTGCATTCATGTTAGCTAACCTCATTTCGAGTTCTTCAATGGCTCACAGCGGTACCATACCGCATATACGTCGCCGGCGCGCAGCGACTATTCGGCGCATGCATCAGCACCTAAGCACCTTGCCCGATATGGCATTTGCTTCCTGGGCCAAGAGGCGGGGGACAAGCCCCCGCGCTACGCCTTGTCCAAGAGAATTGAGCGTACACTGGTAAAAAGCGCACTATACACGGGTCAGGCGCTTAGGTCTCTGCGCGCAGGATAGCGCTCAATGCGTCCTCAACAACAGGATACCGAAACTCGAACCCGGCGCCAGTCAACCGCGCGGGCACCGCGCGTTGCCCGTGCAACACTATGTCCGCCATTTCGCCCATGCCAAGGCGGAGAGCCCAAGGAGGCACACGGAAGAGCGACGGACGCCTCAATGTTCGCCCCACGGCGCTGGCAAAGTCAGCAAACCGCACAGGTTGGGGCGCACACACATTCACGGGCCCCGAGATATGGTCATGTGTTAAGAGAAACGCAATTGCCCGCACCGTATCCTCGATGTGTATCCAGGGCACCCACTGGCGGCCGGTGCCCAGGGCGCCCCCCGCGAAGAAGCGAAACGGCAGCGCCACGCGCGGCAGCATACCGCCTTCCATACTCAGGGAAACCCCCATGCGCAGCAGCACCCGCCGTGTCGATGACTCTTCGACCGCCGCTGATGCGTGTTCCCACTCCTGAGACAATTCGGCGAGAAAGTCGGACCCCGGCGCCTGCTGCTCATCTACTTCCTTGCCGGTATTCCCGTAATAGCCCACTGCGGAGGCCTGGAGGAGCACGGCCGGCTGCCGCGGCGCAGCGCGGATTGCGGCCACTATTCCGCTGGTAGACCGTATCCGGCTATCACGCAATCTTCGTTTCTGCGCAGGTGTCCAGCGCCTGCCGGCAATGCTCTCCCCGGCAAGGTTTACCACCGCGTGCGCGCCGTCTACCAGATCGACCAAGCCTTCGCTGCCGCTGCCGTCCCAGTATGCGACATCGGCGCCATCAGGAAGCTTCGGCACCTTCAATGGCTGCCTGGATAAGACAACGGCGGAATGGCCTTGCGCGCACAGGTGATGAGTCAGCGCACGACCGATCAAGCCGCTGCCACCCGCGATGATCACACGCATCTATCTCCCTCCTCCTGTTTCCACCCTAAGACCGAACGGATATAACGGAGGCCGATTCTCCCCGTCGTTACTGGCATGTAAACACTTGACGCATTGAGACTATCGCCCAAAACTGCTATAATAGTACAGTGAATGACCTACACACACTCAGACCCATCGACGCCCTGGCAGAGTCCGGTTCTCTCCTCAATCGGCGCCTATGGCTGGTACTCTTGCCGATCGGAATAGACCTGTTAATTTGGTTTGGGCCGCGCATAATGCTGGGAGCGGAGCTTCTTCCACTGGCGGAAGGTTCCCCCTCAACTTTGGAAGCGGGCGCAAGCCCTGAGAGCGCGAATATCTTCACAATAGTCAGCCAGTCGAACCTGCTCTCGCTTATTCTTGGGATTTGGGTGCCTTCGCTTGGTGTCGCCGTATCCGGGGAGGGACCGGGCGCTACGATTGTCTTGGATTCGTTCCAACAGTTCCTGTTAGCCCTCGTACTCCTTCTTCCGGTCAGTTTCTTGCTTGGTGGTACCTACCTTGCCCTGATTGCAGCGGAAGTGCAACAAAGTGCACTGCCTTGGGAGGTTCTCCTGCCCCGTGTCCTGCGGTTGACCAATCGACTTGGGGGGCTTGTCGGAGTCATGCTGGTAGCAACGTTGGTACCATTCGCCGTCGCCAGTCTCATGCTCTCGTTGGTACCGTTAATTGGAGCGTTGCTGCTCTTGCTGGCGGTGGCCCTGCTACTCTGGGTCGCGTTCTATGTCTTCTTCATCGTGGATAGCGTTGCGCTAGTGCGCCAGAGTCTGCCAAAGGTGATTCGGCTGACACTGGACGTGATCCATGCAAACTTGTGGTCATCAGTCGGTTTCTTCTTCCTCTATTGGCTCATCGTCTTTGGGACCAGCATTCTTTGGGGGCCAATTCTAGGCTGGGAAATCCTGAGTATCAGTATCGGAAGAATCATCGCAACCATTGGAAACGCATACGTGGGGACCTGGGTGACGATCGCTTTGTTCATGTATGTGTGGAATCGACTACTCATTCATCGTGGGGATCCTAGTTCTGCGTAGCAGTCCAAGTTACTCTTTCGCGAAGGGAAATCTATGGCAAAGAACACTATAGAAGCTAATGCTAGTGCGGCGATGCTAGAATCCAACAACGAACCTACCGCAGAGGCCTTGAACGACTACACCGCTGCCGACATTCAGGTGCTGGAAGGCTTGGAACCGGTCCGGACTCGTCCCGGTATGTTCATTGGCAGTACAGACGTCCGTGGACTGCACCACCTCGTCTATGAGGTGGTGGATAACAGCGTTGACGAAGCACTGGCAGGCCTTTGCGACCGCATTCGTATCACGATACACGAGGATTGCAGCGTCACCATCGAGGACAACGGCCGCGGCATTCCGGTTGACGTGCACGAAAAGACCGGCGTATCTGCCTTGGAGACCGTGCTCACCCGGCTGCACGCCGGCGGCAAGTTTGGCGGCAAGAGCTACAAAGTCTCCGGCGGACTCCACGGCGTTGGCGTTTCAATTGTCAATGCACTATCGATAAAACTCGTCGCCACCGTTTATCAAGCGCCCTACGTCTACCGACAAGAGTACCGCGGCGGCGCCCCCCTCGGCCAGGTAGAGCGGGTCGGCAGGTCTGACCGGAACGGTACCACTATCCACTTTCTCCCCGATTCCACGATCATGGAGACGCTTGACTATGAGTTCAATACGCTGGCACAGCGTTTCCGTGAGATCGCCTATCTCTGTCCCGCCCTTCGTATCGAGTTCCGCGATGAACGGACTGCCCGCGAACTAACGTTCTACTTTGAGAACGGGATCCGCGCCTTCGTGCATCAAATGAATCGGCGCAAGACGATCATCAATAACGAGGGGATCTTCCTTACCGGGGAAGCTGACTCGCTGCAGCTCGAAGCGGCGCTGCAATACACCCAGAGCTATGACGAACGCATCTACGCCTTTGCCAACACCATCAACAACGTGGACGGCGGCACGCACCTGACCGGGTTCCGCTCTGCTCTGACCCGCACATTGAACGACTACGCCCGCAAGCAGAACCTCATCAAGGAGAAAGATGTCTCTCTTACGGGTGACGACGTGCGCACCGGACTGACGGCTGTGATCAGCGTGCGGCTTACTAACCCGCAATTCGAGGGGCAGACCAAGGCCAAACTCGGCAACTCCGAAGTGCGGCGCTTTGTAGAAACGACTGTCAATGAGAAACTCGGCCAATATCTGGAAGAGCATCCCAGCGAAGGCAAGGCCATCATCGAGAAATGCCTGAACGCCGCCCGCGCGCGCATTGCCGCGCAAAAGGCCCGGGACATGGTGTCCCGCAAGGGCTTCTTGGATGTCTCGACACTTCCGGGAAAACTCGCCGACTGCTCGGAGCGCAGTATGGAGAATGCAGAGATATTCATCGTGGAGGGTGATTCGGCAGGCGGCAACGCAAAACAAGGCAGGGAACGCCGCTTCCAGGCCATTCTCCCGCTGCGCGGCAAGATTCTCAACGCGGAGCGCACGAACCTTGACCGCATGCTGTCCAATACGGAAATCCGCGCACTGGTTACCGCCTTAGGCACAAGCATCGGCGAGACGTTCGACATTTCGAAACTGCGGTACGGTAAAGTCATCATCATGACCGATGCCGATGTTGACGGTGCGCACATTCGCACGCTTCTGCTTACGTTCTTTTTCCGTTATATGCGCGAGATCATTACGAACCAGCGGCTCTACATCGCCCAGGCGCCGCTCTACCGGGTTGCTCGCAATCGTGATGTGCACTACGCGTGGAACGACGATGAGCGCGACCGCATTCTCAAGCAATTCAACCGCACAAACATCGCCATGCAGCGTTACAAGGGTCTGGGTGAAATGAACGCCGACCAACTGTGGGAAACCACCATGGACCCGGCCCGCCGTAAGCTCTTGCAGGTCATGCTGGAAGACGAGGCTGCCGTCAGTTTGGTGTTCGATCGGCTCATGGGAGACGACCCACAAGCCCGCAAGCGTTTCATCCAAGCGCACGCCAAGGAAGTGCAACACCTCGACGTATAGGCGTTCTTGTCTTATACTTATGCCACGAACGCCGACTGGGAACGGTCGCGACGTGCCGACGTGCTGCAGGTCGCGCAAACATAATCCCATCCTAGCTCGGTGCACGACCACAAGGATTCAAAGAGGCATCCTTAAGGAAGTGGAGCCGGCGCGGCAATGAGCATCGTCCCCGACAATGCCCAGTTTGTGTTGCTCAGTTTCGAGGGCCCTGATCGGTACTCGCAAGCCGGGGGACTCGGCACTCGCGTCACCGAGCTTGCGCGCGCGCTCGCGCAGGCTGGCTTCACCACCCACCTGATCTTCATTGGCGATCCCAACTTGCCTTCTGTAGAGACTCGCGAGGAAGGCAATCTGCACCTCTATCGCTGGTGCCAGTGGATTAGCCACGCACACCCAACGGGCGCTTACGAGGCTGAATGGGACAAGCTCGTTGACTTTGCCAGCAGCGTTCCTTGGTTCGTAACGGACCGCCTGGTACGGCCCGCCGCCGACCAAGGTCGGATCACCGTTGTTATGGCGGAAGAGTGGCACACGACGGAAACGCTGTCACGGCTCAGCGACTCTCTCCACTTCAACGGCCTGCGCCAGCAGTGTGTGCTGCTGTGGAACGCTAATAACGAGTTTGGGTTCGGCCACATAGACCTCCCTCGTCTCGGCTTTATTGCCACTATTACCACCGTGAGCCGGTTTATGAAGCACCGGCTATGGGATTGGGGACTAAATCCGCTCGTACTGCCCAATGGCATTCCCCGCCGCTTGTTGGAAAAAGTGCCGCAAAGGCCGGTGACAAGGCTTCGCAAGGGTATGGACGCGGACTACTTGCTTCTAAAGATGGGGCGGTTCGATCCGGATAAGCGATGGCTCCAGGCAATAGAAGCTGCGGCCCAACTAAAGCACGCCGGTCACCGTGTGCGCTTCATCGCGCGAGGCGGCCTTGAACCCCATGGAGGTGACGTGCTGCACCGAGCCAGGGAATTGGGACTAGTGGTGCAAGACATCCATAGCGACAACTCGGACTTGGAAGGTGCGCTCAATGCGATTCTCGCGGCTGACGAGGCGGATGTATTGAACCTCTGTGAATTTGTGCCTGAGGCACTGCAGCGAGTCTTCTATTCTGCTGCCGACGCAGTACTCGCCAATAGTGGCTATGAACCATTCGGCCTGGTGGGGCTGGAGGCGATGGCGTGCGGTGCCGTGGTGGTTACGGGAACTACCGGCGAAGACTATGCTGTGCAACTGCACAATGCCCTCTCTGTCGAGACTGACGACCCTGCAGAACTGGCCAGCTACCTGCAACTCATCCACAATCAGCCTGACGTAATTCGTCAGATACAGCGCCACGCGCGGCAGACGGCGGCTCTCTTTACCTGGGATTCGACCATACGGGACCTCGTGGGGAAGGTGGAGTACCTGGCTACCAAGCAAGGGATTCACCTGCAGAGCGAAGCAGATGGCTGAAAACCTGGTCATCTACGTAATCGCACATCAACCACGGCGAGTACGTTTACCCGCCAGAGCAATCCCACCCGGGACCGCGCCGGAAGACATGGCGCCGCTCCTCTTCGATGAGAAGATGAATGAGCGCTATTTTCGCAAGGTGGCCCGCTACAGCTATAGGCCCGCCACAGATCTGTGGTTGCAGCTTCTCGATAGCGGCATCAAGCTCTGCTTCGGTGTTTCAATTTCGCTAATCAGGCAAGCGAAACAATGGGAGCCATCCGTCCTAGACGGCTTCAAGCGCATCGTTGCCCACCCCAACACGGAGTTGATTGGCGTCGATCCCTATCACTCGTTCCTCATGCTGATCGATTTGCCCGAGTTCACCGCGCGAATGCACTCCATGGCAGACGAGCTTGCCGGTATCTTTGGCAAGCGACCCACCGTGACCGACACGACCGAAATGCTCGTCTCGGAGACGATTGTCAGCGCGGTGGAGAGTGCCGGCTTCCATGGCGCTCTGATGGACGGCAGGGAGTGGACTCTAGACTGGCGCCAGCCCACGTATCTCTACTATCACCGACCGGCGGTAAAGATGCTTGCCCGGCACTATGAACTGAGCGATGACGTCGGCTATCGCTTTTCGCAGCGCCAGTGGGCGGGGTGGCCGCTCATGGCGGACGACTACGCGCATTGGGTCCGGAGTGCGGCAGGCCAATTTGTGATGGTCGGGTGGGATTTCGAGACGTTCGGGGAGCACCAGTATTACGACAGCGGCGTGTTTGAGTTCATGCAGGCGCTGCCACGGTACCTGCAACGCGAGGGCGTTACCCCCGCAACGGCTACGGAGATGATCAACGCCTACGGTGACCAGGCTCATCAGCTTGCGCTTCCGCCATTTCCCAGTACGTGGGCGGGGTCGGGCGGCGCCGAATTCTTTCTGGGGAATGAACCGCAACGCGCGCTCTTCCAACTGATGACTGCGTGCTACCACAAGGCACGATTAACCGGCAACGAAACACTGGTCGATCTCGCCCTCTGGCTTACCCAGTCAGATAATCTCCACCTGATCAATTGGTGGGGGCGTTGGGGATCAGAGGCAGAAGTATCCGTCTACTTCATGCCGGACGAATGGTGGAGCCTGGGCGTGGATGGGATTATCTGGGAGCAGCAGTGCGTCTACAAGAACTTCCTAAGCGCACTTGACAGCTATCTCTAACCGTACTATCTAGCTCTGAGGCGAAGAAGCCGGAGCGAACCGCAGGTTTAGTGCTGGGAATCCCTGCCGAAATCTGTGTGAGTGGCGGTATGTGGCACCGCTTGAAGAGCCACGGCTCTTACAAGCTCATGCGTTCGTCCGCGCGGGCCTTCCACTTGGCGTAATTTGGTGACTGTAGGAGAGCTTCGTTGGTTTGGACTACCAATTGACCGTTCTGTCCCCGCGGGTCACCGCGCTGCTCGTTGACTTGGGCAAGGAGCGCACGTAACTCCTCAATGCGCCCATTGGCTTCGGCATGCCCGGCCAAATTGCGGCACTCTTGCGGATCCTCGACCAGGTTGAAGTAGCGTTCCCTGCCCGTATGGTGAAACCAGGTGTATTTATCTCGCTTCGTCGCGATGAACTGCATGCCTTGGTCCCAGCCATGGATTCTGGTCTGTTCCCCTTGCAGGTACTCGCGCCATTCAGTTGGTTCGCCTCGCGCGAGCGGAAGCAGGCTCTTACCGTCGACCGATTCAGGGATCTCCACCCGCGCGGCTTCGAGCACCGTCGGCATGAGATCGCGTAGTTCAATAATCTCGTCGCAAGACCCGCCACGCTCCTCATCCCACGTGTCCGGATACTTGATGAAGAACGGGATACGTGCGGAGCCGTCGTTGGAGTAGCCCTTGCGCCACAAACAGTGGTCGCCGAGCATGTCGCCATGGTCTGAGGTAAAGATGAAGAGGGTGTTGCGCAAGGCCTCACGATCGCGCCAACTACATTCATACAGGAAACGGCCCACCTGATGATCGATGAATGTGATGCTTCCGTAGTAAGCCGCACGTGTGCGGTGCACCTGTGCGTCAGGGGCCCGGCCCCGCCAAGCAGTGGTGCTGGCAATCGGCTCATCGAATTCCGCGGCCCAGTCGCCCATAGGCGGCATTGGGATATCGGGGTTGTCCTTGTACATATCGAAATAGACGGGCGGAGGATCGTAGGGCGCATGGGGACGCGTGAACGACATCCATAGAAAGAACGGGCACGTAGGATCGCGCCGCTCGATGAACTTGACCGCTTCGCTCACCGTCCAATGGGTGGCGTGCAGGTGTTCCGGCAGGTGGCTTGGCCGGCCCATCAAGCTGTTCCACTCAAGGCCATGGTCCAGGTCACCGATCTTGCCGGCTGTCTCCTCGCGCAGCCAAGCCATGTAGTCTGTCCAGAGACCACGGCCCGTGCTATCCTGCACGGCTTCATAGAACCCGTAGAGCGCACGTCGGGGAAACTGGTCCGACTTGCCTATGCTGGCAGTGTGGTATCCAGCCTTCATTAGCTCGCCCGCCAGCGTCGCCGGAAAGTCCAAGGCGTCTTGGCCGGCGCCACTGCCAAGCCGTCCGTGATTCCACTGGTCCATGCCCGTCATCATAGCGGCCCGCGACGGCAAGCATGACGGTGAACTCGTATAGCACCGCGTGAATTTCACGCCGCGCCCGGCGAGCTGGTCGAGATACGGCGTCTCGAGGACCGGATTCGCGTACCCAATGCAGTCCGACCGCTGCTGATCGGTAATGATGACAACGACATTTGGGCGCTTTGGCATGGCTTGTTCCTCTTCCCAATGCAGTGGGTCAAGTCTGCAATATAGATGAAATCAGTGTAGGCGACCGGCTTCTCAATCCACTCAGACTAACTGGACCGTCAATGGAATCTGTTTGCAAACATGATTGACCGGCGCATTAACTCAAATTTAAGTGGGACTTAATTAGCTCTCGCTAGCACAAAAAGCAGCTAAGTCCCATTCGTGCCGGGCCAGTACGGGTATTCGGCTCCCGTTCGTGCCGAACTCTTCATTGTTCACCCACTCACCGTTCGTGCTGAGCCCGTCGAAGCACGTTAGCCCCGTTCGTGCTGAGCACACTTCCCCCGTTCGTGCTGAGCCTGTCGAAGCATGAACGGACTCCGGGTAGGGGGAGAGCGTCCCGTGCCGCCATCCTCCGCCGTTTACCCTTCGACTTTGCTCAGGGCGAACGGCTTCTATCCCACACCGCTCTCCCTCTTCCGCTCGTGTTGAGCCTGTCGAAGCACACTAGCCCCGCTCGTGCTGAGCCCGTCGAAGCACGTTAGCTCCGTTCGTACTGAGCACACTGCCCCCGTTCGTGCTGAGCCTGTCGAAGCATGAACTATATCAGTAGATTCAACTGATTATCAGTCGTCAAGCCGAGGCCGCCTGCAGCTCTCGCGCCACAAAATCTCTTATGTCAATCCACTCGCCGTTGCGCCGGATCGACTCCTCCGCCGCCAAGCAGATTACGGTGCTTTCCATACCGGCCTCGGGAGTTGCCGGCGCCGGTTTGTCGTGGGCGACGCAGTCCAGGAAACGAAAGGCCTGGGTCAGGTCTCCGGAATGTCCCGGCATACTGCTATCACGGCTGACGTGATAGACGGCCCGGTCATTAAGCGGCCGGCGGCCGTAGACTTCCACCGATCCGCCCTTGACGATAATGCGCCCGTTAGCTCCGACGGCGTCCAGCACCGCGCCAGGTCCGGTGGAAGGCGGGGAAAAGAGGCAGAGCTGCAAGCAGCCCTTCGCGCCGTTCTCGTACTCCACCAGCACCCAGGCGTGATCGATAATGTCGTTGTTTTCCGTCAGCACATGCTGGCCGCCAATGCCCATCACGCGTGCGGGTTTCGAGTCGACATACCAGTTGAAGAGATCGAAGCTGTGGCAGTCTTTTTCATTGAGGGCGCCGCCGCTCTGGGACTGGCTGTAGCGCCACGGCGTCGGTGCAAAGGGTGGGCGAATCGTGCGAGACAATACCATCTGCGGCTGGCCGATCTGGCCGCTTGCCACAATTTCGCGGCCTTTCGTCACCGCCGGATTGGAACGCTCGTTGAAGCCCATAAAGCACTTGCCGCCGCTGCGGTGGGCGGCGTCCACGATTGCCTGGCAGTCCGCTACCGTGGTCGCCAGCGGCTTGTCGCAGAGCACCCAAGCTCCAGTTTCCAGCGCTGCGACGGCGATCTCCCGATGGGTGAAATTGGCGCTGACCACAACGACGGCGTCTAGATTGGCTTCGTCCAGCATCTGGCGATAGTCGGTATAGGCTACCGGTGCATCCCGCCCGAATTCTTCAGTGAGGACTTCATTGGCTGTCGCCAGGTGATCTTCCTGTACGTCGCACACGGCCACGACATCGGCCTTCAGGTCCCGCGTTTCTACGATCCCGTACTCCTCGAGACTGCGCGCATACTGCTTATACATCTCTTCCGGAAACGCAATGTCACGGGATTCCCGCAACTCAGTCCCCCAGTACGAGGTCCGCTTGGCATGACTCCAGTGCCGGTCTGCGCCCAAGTATGCGCGGCGGTCAACTTCACTGATCCACCGCAGATAGTTCTGCCCGCGGCCGCCAATACCGACGACGCCTACCCGAATCGCGCTCATGTCTCAAGACCTCAATTCCGTGCTTTCGTGCTGCAGACAAGGGACCGTCCCTCACCCCTAACATCCTCTTTGAACTACCAGAGTATGGACCGAATCTATGCCCTGGTCGAGTGGGGCATTCGATAATTGTGCAACAAGCTGGCCATGATTTGATCAGACGGACAGAATGGCAGAATAAACTTAGCCCCTCTAAGTGACATCTCCGCAGATGGGTATTCTGCGGAGATGTCACTCCCAATTAACCTGTTTGCCAAGATGCCGGTGTGACCTCTATCCCTGGTGCCTGCCGGTCTCCTCCAGGCGCGCGACCCACATGGCATCCAGTTCCCGCGCTACCTCTTCCACTGACTTGGTACCTTCCCAAATCTGGGGCAGCGCCTGGCGCGCGCTTTGATCGAAGAATCTGCCGTCCCAACTGCCGCCGAAGGGCACCACGGCAAAGTCGGGATTCTGCAAGAAGCGCGTGCGATTTTCCGGCTTGGTGAGATACTCATTCCAGAAGAACTCATTGGCCGCGATCAACGCAGACGGTGAACCCGACGGGAATGAAATTGCCCGCGCCATCCCCCACTCGCCGCCGTCGAAGTTCGTAAACCACTTCAGCACCTCCCAGGACGCGTCCTGGGCATCGGACGTGCTGAACATGGAGGCGCCGCCGGAGCCGAAGAACGTGTATCTGCCTTCGGGTCCCTGGGGCATGAGTCCGACGTCAAAGTCTAGCCCCTCTACACCTGCCAAACGCACAGCCGCCCACTCGGGCAGGAAAGAGATCGCTATCTTGCCTTCGGCAAAACCGTTATTCCAGCCCAGCGCCGGGTAGGGATGGGTGCGGTCTTTGAGCATCAGGTCGGCCAGGTACTGAAGTGCGGCAATTGAGCCAGGTTCCGTGATGACAGACCGGGTGTTGTCATCGGCCAGGAAGCCGCCGCCAAACGACCGCAGCACGTGATCGATGCGCACCAGCCGGAACTCAACGCCCCACGATTCCGGTTCGTTGTCATTATTGGCGTCCTTCGTCAGGACTCGCGCCATCTCGCGCAGGTCGTCCCACGTCCAGTCTTTGCCCGGTTCGTCTAGTCCGGCCTCCGCGAGCAGTGTCTTGTTGTAGTAGACGCCCTCAGTGGCATGGTTCCACGGCAACGCCCATTGCCCGCCTTCAGGCACGCGGTAAAACTCGGTGACACGCGGATAGTAGGCCGCGATGTCGAAGTTCGTATCTGCCTTGATGTGGTCATCCAAGTTTACCAGTACGCCCTCGGCCGCATAGGTAAAGTGCCCGCCGGACATGTGCAGCACATCCGCATTGGCGCCGGCGGCGACAAACGTGGCGATTTGCTGCTGATAATTCGTGCCCGCCTCCGCGATGATCAGCTTGATCTGGATGCTCGGATTCTTCTCATGGAAGTTCGCCAGCCACGCATCCATGGCGTCGACGCTGCGCCCGGCAAAGGGGCCGATAAGGAATTCGACATCGGTCGGCTCAGCCGGTGCGGGCGCCTCTTGCTTGGCCTCTTCTTCCTTCGGCGCCATGGCTTCTTCTTCCGCAGCCGGGGCCATGGCAACAGTGCCGCACGCCGCCAAGCCCAATATGCCTAACGTCCCGCCGAAGCCCTGCAACAACCGGCGTCGACTCAAACCAACGGAATTTGCTCTCATACTCACACCCTCCTGTACTCCGCGTTTCACAAACTATTGACACTACTTTCTCGCCGGGAAACCACCAATCGCTACATCCCGGAAAAAGCTTGATAGAATTAGGGCATCTCTGAAAGAATACTACTACACATCCCAAAGCTAGTCCAACCATCAAGAGGCTAAAGTCGTCTCTCGAATTTTTGGCTGAAGAAACTTGCTTCCGCGATTTAAGGGGCGCAGTGCCAGGCATTGTGCACCCAATGGAACTTCTCCCGTCCGCCTCAGAATCTGCAACCTACACTGGCATTGTCCTTTGACAAGGCTTCGGCAATCGTTGGCCAAACAGTCTTCCAACTCTGTTCCAGCCTTTCGACCCCCTCCTCCACTGATGCACGGCCAACAAGCATACTACTCACATACCGTCGTAAGTCACTATACAGCATGGCCTCTGAGAGATGGGGCCACCACGGGCTGTCTGAAAATGGCACCATTGCGTTTTCGGTGTTCTGAAGGAAGAGGCGCCGGTTATCCGGTTCTTGATGGTGCGTGGTCCAGCAGTTCTCATTCGCGGCGATGAGAGCGGTCGGCATCCCCTCGGGAAACAGGATTGCCCGGGCAACATCCCATTTACCGAAATCAGCGTGCGCAAACCACTTTAAGACTTCCCAGGAATGATCAGGGTGAAAACAGTCATATCCTCCCATTGCGACACCGCTAACCGCAAATGAGGTCACACTTCCCGCCGGGCCCTGGGGCATGGGAGCCACGTCGTAGTCAAGCCCTTCAATCGCGTTGAGCCTGGCACTAGCCCACTCCGGCAGGAAGGCCATTGACACCTTGCCAAGAGCAAAGCCATCGCTCCATCCCAGGGCAGGATATGGATGGACACGGTCATCCTTTACGAGATCAGAAAGGAACCGCATAGCCGCGATGTTTCCAGCGCGGATCCTTTCGGAATTCTCCGGTTCCCCAATTGGGAAGCCTCCACCGAACGATCGCAGCACGTAATCAAGATGCGACAACCGAAATTCAACACCCCATACTTCAGTATCTATATCGCTGCCGGCCTTCTTGGTTAGCTTGCGGGCCACGTCGCGGACATCGTCCCAGGTCCAATTGAAATCAGGAGTGGGGATACTAGCCTCAGTAAAGTGCCGCTTGTTATAGTACAGAGTCTCGGTAGCGTAGCTCCACGGCAGGCACCACAGCCCCTCGCCCGGGGTGTTGTAATAATCGACAATGCGCGAGTAGTACGGCTCGATGTTGAATGAATTGTCTGCCTTAGCGAATTCGTGCAGTTTCCTAATGAAGTTGTACTTTGTAAACTCAACGTGAGACCCGGATATCTGCGCTACGTCAATTCCACTCCCAGCGGCAAAAGTGACTGCTATCCATTCCCGCTGACTCGCTCCTCCGCTTGGAAACTCCACCCTGATCCGAATGCCAGGATAGTAGCTGTGGAAGACTCTCACAGACTCTTGGAATGCCTCAGAGTTTCGGTCGGAGATTGGGCCAATCTTCAATTCGACTTCAACCGGCTCAAGCCGGGGTCGTTTCGTTGGGACCGGCACCACCATCTCCGTTGCTACAGGGGGTGGTCCTAATGGTGCAGACTGATACTCGCATGCTGCCAGACCCAACGCGGCGAGAGACCCACTGATGCCCTGCAAGATTCGGCGTCGACTTGTGCTACGTATTCCATCGTTCATGCTCGCACTCTCCTATAGCAAACGCCCTTTGAGTTAAGGACATTATCAAGCGATTGTACTTTCCGTACCAGTGCCCTGAGTCGCGAATTGCATGAATCTTTAGTTTGTTTTCTGAATTGTACCCTATACGCAGCCAAGTCTAGTCCTGTCCGTACACTAAGACGAACTTAATCAGACCATCTAATCCCTGCTGATCCCAAGTGCACGCCACGGCAGATTGCCAGGTGCAAAGCCGTCCACGGTCAGGCGCGCTATACTGGGAAGACCCACTGCAACTATTCGCTCATCTTCGCCGCCTATACTCCCATCACGGCAAGGCTGAGCGAATAGTTGTAGTCAATCTGCATAGTGGACATGGCGGGTTCAGGAGGGTGCAAGTATAGTCACGATCAACTGTTGTTCCAATCACAGGCGCGCGGCAGCGACACGAAAACCGCTGGTGTGTACGGTATTGAATGCTTACCGTAGGGAGATCGGCAAGGCGAAGAAATGACCGTCCTCGCGTTGCTGCTCGTGCTGGGAGCGGCCTTGGCGCATGCCACGTGGAATCTGCTCCTCAAGCGCAGCGGCAGGCCTCTGATCTACACCTGGAACATCTGTGTTGCCGGTACAATCGCCACATTGCCGGTTGCCTCTTACGTGCTCGTCGGGTCGTCGATTTCGCTCACCGGTTGGGGGTTCTTTCTGGGTACGGCGATCATTCACGCGTTCTACTTCACATTGCTTGCGCAAGCCTACGAACACGGTGACATGTCGCTCGTCTATCCCCTTGCCCGCGGCATGGGCGTGGCGCTCACCCCCATCGGCGCGGTGCTCATACTGGGCGAGCACATCACCCTGCCGCAAGGGCTTGGCATTGCCGGCATCGTGCTGGGACTCCTCATTCTTCAGATCCCACCTGATCTCTCTCGGCAGACCCTGGCCGCGCACTTCCGACCGGCGGCCGGCCTTATCTTTGCCGTAGTCACCGGCGTGACCATCGCCACGTACTCACTGTGGGACAAAGTGGGCGTCTCGCACGTGCCGCCGTTGCTGTACGTCACCGGCGCCTTCCTCGGTCCGGCAATATCAATGTCGTGGATGCTCCGCCGCCGCGTAGGCACGTTGATTGCGGTGTGGCGGGCGCATCCGGCCACCATGGGCGCCGGGGCGGTGCTCTCTCCGCTGGCCTACAGTCTCGCGCTGGTGGCGCTTTCAATTGGCCAGGTGAGTCAAGTGGCGCCATTGCGGGAAGTAGGGGTGGTTATCGGCACGATACTTGGCATCGTCATTCTGCGGGAATCGTCGCCGGTGCCGCGCATTGGGGGCGCAGTCGTAATCGCTTTGGGGGCTATCGTTCTGGCATTCAGCAGTGTGACGGTCTAGCACACAAATAACTTGGCTTTGGTGAGCAAGGTCAGAGGCAGTACAGGAGTGAAGGGGCGGGGGACAAGCCCCCGCGCTACGTCTTGGCTGGAAGCCGGACAGTCTCTAGATGCCAAAGCCGACAGGCGAAAAGATCCCCTTGGCTAAGAATTCCCCTGCGCAACTTCGGCAGTTGGCGCAAGAGCACCGCCCTCTCCTCGGGGAGAGGGCCAGGATGAGGGGACCCTTCAGGCACTAAAGCCGCACCGCTAGTCGCCGGAATGCTCTGCCTGGACCAGAACGGCGTCAAGCGCCTTTTTGGCGGCGCCCACCGCCACGTCCCAGTCCTGGTTGCGAAACTCGTCGTCGAAGATCTCGATGGCGACGTAGCCGTCGAAGCCGATCTCGGCGATGGCCTTGAACCAGCCGGGCAAGTCGATGACGCCTTTGCCCGGCAGCACGCGGTCCGTGTCTTCCAGGGTCATCACGTCGGCATGGGGCGCGTCATTTACGTGCAGATGCACAATGTCCTCCGCGCGCAAAGACCGGATCTGCGATAGATCGCCGCCGCTCGTGTAGTAGTGGAACGAATCGAGGATCAAGCCGACGTTGGGCCGGCCGGTCTCGCGGAGCATCGCTATAGTATCCGGCACGTTGTTGAGGAAAGCGTGCGGTTCCTCCAGCCGGAACGTGCGCACGCCCAGAAACTCCAGACCGATAGCAATGCCGTGGGGTTCCGCTCGTTCCGCCAGAATTGCAACGCGATCTCTCAGAATGCGCCGGGCCTCGTCAGGCGGCAGCGACATGCGATTCGGAAAGTATGATCCCGTGCGCTGACATCCTACGGACGCCGCCAACGCGCAGTTTTCCGAGAACTGGTCGAGCGCCTGCATGAACTCAACCTCCGGAGAGAAGAGTCCTGCCGGAATGAAGCCCATGTAGGCCGGTGATGTTTCAAATTCAGCGAAGAGGTCGCGCACTGCCGCAGCGGAGGTCTGCTCGGCCCGCGCTCGCACTTCAGCAAACGAGGCGTCTACACCTGGAAACCCAAACCGCTGCGAAAGCGAGAGGACATCTTCAAATGAATAGCCCGGTTTCAATATAGACCCATGCATCGACGGTTGCGGCAAAGTCATCTTCAGTATCTCCTAGGTGATATTGCGGTTCTCTGGGTGTTCGCCAGCGCCCTCCTCAACGCTCAGCGGAAGAGTCGAACGCCCAAAACTGTTCTTCTTCGAGCATTGCGTCAGGTGCTGCCGGCCAGCCTGCTGTGCCTATCCGTGTCGCATCCCTGTCGAGTGCGCGCTGCTTTGCTGCCGGGTCGGTCACGGGCACCCGCCGGTCGAGAGGCGGTTGCTCCTCATCCAATGCCTGCGCGTATGCGAACACCTGCGCCTCCCGAGGCGCGACTTCCCGCAGCGACCGCGCAATCAGCCGCCCGGCTGCCGCCACCGTTTCGTCCGCGCTGGCAGGTGAAGGCAAGTATATCTCTGCGGGGTTCAGTTCAACAAGTATGTCGTTCAGGTCGTGGAGGATCGCGTTGAAGGAATAGGGTACACCCTGCCCCGAACGCGCAATGCGATACGGTGTGATGCCGGCATCGAAGAGACCGTCCTTCTCGGTAAACGGCGAACGAACCACGTCATCCGGCGCATCATCTGTCAATTCATGCAACGCGCCATCCGGGTACGAGAGAAAGACTGCATCATCCCGTTTCATGCCAAGCGCATTCTCCGCTGCGTGGAGCGCCACGTCTTGCAGGACAGCCGCTGCCTGCAGATACTGTTCCGGCGTCGGGGTAGCGGTAGCAGGGAGTTCAGCAAGAGCTTGCGCTGCTTCGGTCTGGGCATCACCGTTGGTGACGTAAACGATGACGACGCGCTTGCCTTGTGATACTGCCAGTCTGATCGTCGCGTATGCCGACACTACCGCATCTCCGGGACGCGCGGCGAAAACTACCATGTCTGCCTTGGCGATTGGGGCGGTGTCAATGACCGCGGGCGCGGCAGACACGAAATCAGCAGGGGGTTGAATCTGTGGCTGTGAACGGACAGAGTCATAGAGCCGACCCATGCGCTGGGTATACGTGTCCGCAACACAGCCAACGAGCACCACTAAGAGCGGCAAGCACATGAGCCGGCGCACCACAAGCCATGCCATTACATTCTTCCTACCAGCTCGATGAGGTTATCGCCTCGATAGCAGACCGTAGTACCGTTTCGTCGTACGCTACGCACCCCATCGCACGCGTGAGCATCGGCATATTCCGGGGAGGTGTACTGCAAGCACAATTCGTACGGCGGGGCAAAGACAAGAGGGGGTACAGTTTGCCCTTGACGCACTGCCAGCGCTGCGGCTTTATGGATCCTGGCGTGCTGATCGGAAGAAGGCAAGAGCCTGGCGGCGTGCCTGCCCAGCCCGGTCTTGACCGGCACTACCTCAACCTCAGGACCGAGCAGAGTGCGCGCCTCGGCGCACAATTTGTCGTCACCGACCACTAATCCTACCGGTATGCCGTAGACGCCGGCACACGCGGCGCTCAACCCAAGTTCACCAATCGCAACGTTATTCAGCCAGACGTCGCTCCAGCGGGATGAACTCACGGTATGGTCCCGGAAAGCGTGCAACCTCCCCTGTGCGGCGTGGTAACCCAGGCAGAAGTATAGGTCAATGTCCGGTTCCAAGACCGCATGTTGGGGATAGGGCAGATTTCCCATGTAGACGTACGCGCGGGGGTCAAGCTGCTCGACGATCATGTTCATACTGCTGCCGTGGTTATCGTGGACGATGACGTCGGTTGCGCCGCCGTCAAATGCTCCCGCCACGGCGGCGTTGACTTCCGCCATCACCAATCTTCGTCCCTGTTGATACTGCCGACCCCCAATGTGGCGGGAAATCTGCTCGCGCAGCGCAACGCCGGCCAGCCCTTCCATGTCAACGCTCAAGTATACGCGCGCCAATGCTTGCCTCCGAGGATCCTACGCTCCAGTCTAGTATCGCCTACGCAGCCATTCTGCGCTACACTATGTGTGTAAGCCTATACTTAGTCTCAGCGCGCCAGCGCGCACACACGACCTCGCAGCTTGTCCCGATTGGGCCCCTTCTCGTTATTTCATCCTCAAGCGCACATTGGTTGTAGTTCAATGATTACCCCCGTTAGTCGCGTACGCACGTGCATCATTGGCGCCGGCGCCACAGCCCGGAAGCATATTGTCGGCTGGCAGGCAGTGAAAGATTCTCACGTTGTTGCTGTGGTTGACATGGACGAGGCGCGCGCGTACGGCTTAGCCCAAGAGTACGGGATCGACACTGTCAGTACAGACTACTCCACAGTTATTGCACGGGCCGACATAAACATCGTTTCACTGTGCACGTCGTCGGCACTGAATGGACCCATCGCTCTCGACGCCATAGAGAACCACAAACATGTCTTCTGCGAGCGCAACACCACCCACGTCTTGGGCGAGTGCGACACGCTCTTGGCAACCGCACGCCGCAACCGGGTCGCAGTCGGCATGAGCTTCCCTCGCCGCTATGCGCTCAGCTTTACGCGCATCCGCGAAATGATGGACGAGGAAACGCTCGGTAGGCCGGTCATTTATCGTGTGCATTGTCTCATGCCTGCCCCAAGCAGCACGTCTGGACATAGGGAATCGCGAGACTCAAAGGTCTTCCTCGATTTGTTTGCGGACCACTACGATCTCTGGGCATGGCTCTTCCGCAGCGACGTCGTCCGCGTGAATGCTCGCGGCTTCAGTTGGGCGAACCTTGAGTCGGACCAGCGCAAAAGGCTAAGCACCGCACCCGATACCGGTGTGGCGTTAATCGAATACAGCTCCGGCGACATTGGCGTCATTACCGCTTCTTGCAGTATGCAGGCGGGGTTCAAGCCTTTCCTGGCGCATGAGGAAGAGCTCATCGGGCCACAGGGTGTAATCACTAATCTCCAACCCAAACAATTCAGGCACATAGACCATCGAGGCAAGGCGCAAGAATTCGAATTCCAGCCCCATGATGCGTACACCGCAGCAATACAGGATTTCGCTAGCCGCATGCGTCGCGGGGAACCGCCTCGCGTCTCCGGCGATGATGGCAGACGCGCGCTCCGCGCGGGACTTGCCGTCACGGAGTCTATGGAATCGGGCGAAACGGTCGAGTACTGAGTCAGGTTTGGCAGGGTCATTACAAGTCATTGTCATTATGTTTCAGGGCAAATCGTCAATGCTATGAGAATAGACCTTACTGTAGCGCGGGGGCTTGTCCCCCGCTGCTGACGGGGCGCATGCGGTGCTGGAGGATGGATTCCCGCTCTCGCGGGAATGACGGATTTACTTTGAAAAGGCCCTGCAAGTTTGGCCAGACCCTTGCAAGAAGCGGTAACATGAGAGCTTTACTAGAGGAATGAGTATACCGCCACAAAGCGCAGGAAACTGCCCTCTGCTCGCGCTTCGACAAGCTCGGCGCTAACGGTTAGTATTTCTCGCACTCATTGTGGAGGACTCCGAACACTCCCCGCACGCCCGAAACACTCTCCCTACGCCACCAGCAAAACACAGAGAGCGAGCATACGCTTATGTCAATGAATGAGTCCCGG
This sequence comes from Chloroflexota bacterium, assembly GCA_026710945.1. NCBI lineage: Bacteria > Bacillati > Chloroflexota > Chloroflexota bacterium. Next base: position 33,321 of record JAPOQA010000058.1, on the reverse strand, counting down.
CCTCATGTAACTTTTACGATGCTCTTAGATGGCTTTCGCGGTCTCGGCCTTACCGATGGCGACACGGTCATCGTCCATTCGTCCCTCTCTCGCTTTGGGTATGTCGAGGGCGGCGCTGACACTGTCGTGGACGCGCTGCTCGCCGCAGTTGGGGCTGAAGGGACGGTAGCAGTGCCTACCAGTCCAGTGATCTGGACGGGAGGATCGCACTTCCATTACATCAAACACAACCCCATACTCGACCTGCGGGTCACTCCTTCAAAGCTTGGCGCTATCACGAACGCACTCCGGATTAGGCCGGAGGCGCGGCCTTCGCTCTCGGCGTGCCACACGCTGCACGCGATTGGCGCGCGCCGGGACTGGCTGCTCGCCGGTGCGGAAACCGCTGTCTATCCCACCGGTCCCGGCACCCCGTGGCACAGGAATTGCACGAGCGGCGGCAAAGTCTTGCTCATCGGCATCGGCCAGAACAGCAACACCACAATCCATACCATCGAAGAAGCCGGCGGCGCCCCGATCTTGAGCAGTGAAGTCTTCTATCCCATGGTGATAGACCTGGAAGGGCGCATTGTCACCGTGCCCACGCGCGCCCACTTGCCAAACCATCCCCGCGCCTTCGAAAAGATGGATGCCGTCTGCCAAGAACACGGCATCATGCAGGTGGGGAAGATAGGCAACGCCACCCTCCGGCTTATCGAGGCCAAGCCGTTCCTCGAGCTCGGCATTGCCATTCTTGAAAAGGACCCGCTCTTCTTGCTAGCTCACAACCCGTAATTGCCTGCGTGCACCGCGGAAGACGGTGTAGTTTCCACTGCTGGTCAAGGCCGCCTCGTGCCCCAGTCTGTGCTATGATGTAATGGCTAGCAGCGAGGTAGGAATTAGCGGACTTTACTTCCGTTACTATTGATGCAGTTTTTCGCACGCGCCTGCCGGAAGAGGGAATGACCTTGGCAGCACCACGTTCGCAACTGGCAACTTCCAATGCAAAGCGGCTTCTCCGGTCGTCCGGCCGCCGCTTCACGCGGCAACGCGAAGCCATTCTGAAGATTATTCGCGACCAGCCCGGGCACCTGGGGGCAGATGAAGTCTTCCAGATTGCGCGTCAACGTGGGCATCGCGTCAGTCTTTCCACGGTGTACCGCACGCTCGATCTCTTGCGGGAGCAAGGCCTGGTCGAGGCTGCGAACTTACAGCAAGACCACCGCCACTTCAAAGCTGCCGGTGATGGGGAACATCACCACCTCGTCTGCGTTTCGTGCGAGGAAGTCATCGAGTTTAGCAGTCCGCACATTGACCGTCTCAAAGAAGCTCTGCAGGATGAGCACCGCTTCACAATCAGAAACGTGGAGCTTGAAGTCGGTGGGCTCTGTTCGAGTTGTGCGGCTTCTTCAACCGGGTAGCTTTCGCTCAAGGGCATCTCCAGATTCGGAGCGCTGTGCCTAGCCGTGCTTCGACAAGCTCAGCACGAACGGATTGTTGGCTCTTCCACTCCCCGGTATTTCCATTCCCTTGCTCTACCATTCCCCGGCTCTTCCATTTCCCGGCTCTACCATTCCCCGGCCTCTTCCGTTTCCCTGCTCATCCGTTCACCGGCTTTTTCCATTCGCCGGCTTATCGGTTCGCCGCCTTTTTCCGTTCGCCCTGAGCCTGTCGAAGGGCAGGTCTGCGCGGAGCAATGTATTCTATGGGATGAGTTCGAGCAGTGTTCGTGCGAGCAAAGCACGTATAACCAGGGGCATGCGCGTCAAATCGCGCGGCAGCGAAAATCCTGTTCTTCCCCGCATGAGAATATCCCCAAGCAACAGTTGACCGTCGCAGTCGAAAGCCGCAAAGGCGCGCTACCCACCGGCGATCTTTAGAGCCCGTTCGTGTGCAGCCAGTTCTACGGCGTCATCGAGCGGAGGCAGCGACGTGACGCCGTACCGCCGTTTCAGGGCTTGCAGGATCAGATGGTCGGCAAAGGCCGGATTCTTCGGGAGCAGCGAGCCGTGGAGATAGGTGCCGTACGCGTTCTTCCACTGTGCGCCTTCAGTCTGGTCCGCGCCGTTATTCCCGTATCCACTTACGACGGTAGCGAGGGCGGCCTCCGGATCGTGCAGATACGTGCGTCCGCCGTGATTCTCAAAGCCAACGAGTTTTTGCCCATTCCACGTTGTGACGATATTGCCAATGCACCGTTGGCTGTCGGCGCCGGGGTGGGTCGTGTGCGCCGGCAGCACCTCAATGCCGCGCAATTCTGCGCCGGTGTGGTCGCGATAGTACTCGCCAAAAAGCTGATAGCCGCCACACACCGCCAGGGCGACAAGGCCGTCGCCAATCGCCTCCCGCAACACTGGACCCTTGGTCTCCACAAGGTCCTGTGAGGCCAGACACTGCTCCCGATCTTGCCCGCCGCCAACCAGGAGAATGTCGAGCTCTGCGGCATGGCGTAGCGGCCCGGGACCAATGTTCCGCAGCTCCACGTCAAGACCGCGCCACCGGCAGCGACGTTCCAGGCAGATCACGTTGCCACGATCTGCATACATGTTCATAAGATGCGGATAGAGATGCCCAATGACAATCTTCATGCAAGGCACTCCCTGGAGAAACTTGCACAGCCGGGGCCGGCAGGCGAAGAGACGCTTGCACATCCGGGGCTGACGGGCGAAGAGTCTCTTGCACAATCGGGGCCGGCAGGCGAAGAGACTCCCTCTCCCGGGGGAGAGGGCCGGGGTGAGGGGCCATCTTCATTGATCCAGCTCTCCTCCGCCCATTGACCATAGTTACGCAAGGGATTCCTCCCAGAAGTGGCGAACAAGCCCTCGCTCAGCCCAGACCTTGCGCAATTCAAGCATTCCGGTATATGTCGCAAGGATGAAGAGCGTCCCTTCCACAGGAGTGGCGTCAGCGGCATAGTCGAACGCATGCGCGATGTTGCCCCTCGCAGTAATGTTGCCGCTCCCAGCGTACTTCAAGCGCACCGCCATGTCCTCCGCGCGGCGGCCGCCGGTTGTAACCGTGGCGTTTGCCAAGCACTCAAAATCAACGTCCCAAATCCATGAGACATCATGCCCGTCAGCCGCGCGATCTTGGAGAATTGCAAGCACGTGCAACGGCCTGTCCTCGGCGGCAAGTAGCCGCAATACTTGATTTGCTCCGATAGGATTCTTTATAAGAAGCAGCCACACTGTCCGCCCATCTGACTCTACAACCTCAGCGCGCCCAAAGGCGGAGATTGTCGCGCTGAGACCCTCGGAAACCGCATGTTCAGGCGCCTCAAGGTACCAGGCCGCCGCAGTGGCGGCGAGCGCATTGTAGACGTTGTAGAGTCCCGGCACACGCAGATGTATCCTCAGCTCCGATTCCGGCACAGCGATGGTGAGGTCCACACCGGCAAAGCCATGCAAAGCAACTCTTGTCGCCCGCACATCGCGATGAGGTTGCCGCCAGCCGCACGCAGGGCAGGCAAACTCCCCAAGGTGTCCGTAGTAAGCAGCGGCATACTGCAATGGCTCTGCGTCATGCGGGCAGTAATGTGAGTCAGCAGCCAATTCAATATCATCCCGCGCCACGTCAGGATCATCAAGGCCAAAATAGCCCACCGGACCAACGTAGGATTCACCCAAGCTGGCAACTAACGGATCATCCCCATTCAAAAGCAACGCCGTGGCAGAATCCAACTGCGCGAATGCGGAGCGTAGGCCTGCGGCAATTGTCTGCACCTCGCCGTAGCGGTCGAGCTGATCGCGAAAGAGATTTGTCACGACAATGCAGGCAGGCCGATGCTGGCGGAGCGCTTGTACAATTGCCGCCTCGTCCAATTCCAAGACGGCAATGCTGTCCGGCGCAAGACTCAGCCTGCCGTGCCAACCGGTGTGTTCGAGTAACAGGCTCAAGACGCCGCGTGTCAGGTTAGACCCTGTAGCGTTGTGCAGAACGGAGCGACCGCCAACGGCAAGAATGTTGCGCAGCAACGCGGCAGTTGTCGTCTTGCCATTTGTGCCGGTGACGAAGACGGTGCCCGCCGGCACTTGGCTCAGCAAGACTCCAAGTAAGTCCGGTGCAAGGTGCTCCGCCACCAGTCCCGGGAGCGCCGTGCCCCCGCCCCGCTGCAGGCGGCGCGAAAACACGCCTGCAATCTTGGCTATCAGAATCGCGATGGTCCGACGCAATGGGGAGAAAGAGTACCGTCGGTCATCCACATTCTTCGTCCATATCCCACGGCAACCGGCGTAGGCGGGTACCTATGCGCACCGCAAGAATTCTAATCTGACTGCCGGCTACGGCGGCGTCGCTCTGCACTGGCAATAGAACTGACATTGCCGCAGAGACAGTTGATATTGCAGTACGGGATTCGTGTTGAAGAGAATCGATAGACCGCAAGCGCCTAAAAGCGCTCGAACCGCTCAACGTCTAGCACGAATACGACGGCTCCACCCACCTGCACCTCAACCGGATAGGGCATGTAGAACTCGCCCGGCTCCATTGCAGGCGGCACGGGGTTGACATACTGCATGCGGGTCGTGCAATTTCGGCGGACTACCACCAGTACCTCGCTGACTTTCTCTTCCTCCACGCCCACCAGCACCGTGGCGTTGCCATGCCGCAAAAAGCCACCGGCAGTATTAATGCGCGTCGCGCCAAAGCCGGCTTGCACCAGGTTGTCTATAAGGTTTCCCGCGTCCTCGTCTTGAACAATCGCCACGACGAGTTTCATGTTTTCGTCCACGCTGCAAAACTCCTTGCCGAGGAACTCTCTTAACCAAATGGGGCCGTGGCTACGAGTATGGAGTTCTTCCTAAATTGATTTCTCTTCAGCTCAGCCCAGCACATCCACCGTCCCAAGGCAGTGCCTCGCTTTCCCGGCCTTCGATGTCCCTCACATGCGCTGGCGAAGAATCAGCCACATGCCACGCTGCAACATCGCAGTATTGCAACGCACCCCTGCTAGCGCAGACGCTCAATGAGGGCATCCGCCACACCAGACGTGCCGGCTGCGGTTGGGTCATTGCGGTCGGGCTTCATGTCGTAGGTGACGTGCTTGCCTTCCGCGATGACGTCCGCGAGCGCTGTCTCCATCCGTTCCGCGGCCTCGCGCTCGCCAATGTGGCGCAGCATCATCACCGCCGAAAACATCTGGGCCATGGGATTTACCTTGTTCTGGCCGGTGTACTTGGGCGCACTGCCGTGAATTGGCTCGAAAAGCGCCATTTGGTCGCCGATGTTTGCGCCGGGAGCAACACCCAGACCCCCAACCAGCCCGGCACAGAGGTCGGACAGAATGTCGCCGTATAGATTCGGCATGACCATAACGTCAAACTGTTCCGGCCGGCGCACCAGCTGCATACAGGTAGCATCCACGATCATGTCCCAAAATTCGATTTCGGGATAGTCTTCCGCAACTTCGCGTGCCACACGGAGGAAAAGGCCGTCCGAGTGCTTTTGAATGTTTGCTTTATGAATTGCGGTAACAGTCTTGCGTCCATTCGCCCGGGCGTACTCGAAAGCGAACTTTACAATGCGGCGAGAACCCTCTACGGTGATTGGCTTAATCGTGATTCCCGCATCCATTGGAATCTGACTACCGTGATGGGCACGGATGAAGTGGATGAGCTCCAAGGCACTCCCAGTGCCTTCCTCAAACTCGATTCCTGCGTACAGATCCTCAAGGTTTTCTCGCACTACCACAATGTCAATCGCATCAAAGCGCGTTTGCACGCCGGTATAGCTCTTGCATGGCCGCAAGTTGGCGTAGCACTTTAGTTCCTTGCGCAACGTGACGTTGAGGCTGCGAAACCCTGTGCCCACGGGAGTCGTAATCGGCCCTTTGATACCCACCCTATTCCGCCGCAATGAATCGATGACAGATTGCGGCAGCAGTTCGCCGGTCTTCTCAAAGACGTGCAGACCCGCTTCTTGGACGTCCCACGAAATGCCGACATCTAACGCCTCAATGACGCGGCAAGTTGCTTCCGTAATCTCTGGACCGACGCCATCGCCCGGAATCAGCGTAATTGTATACCCCACTCAGTTTTCTCCTGTCTCTAGTTACCGATGTCCCGCACAATCTACGCAGAGTCCTCAGCAAGGGTGATCTGGTTAAGCATTGTGCACTCTAAGTAGCTGCGTCTATTCATTGTCGCAGCCAATCCAACAGAATCGCCCGACCTTCATTCAGCACACCCACTGCTGCGCGTGGGCAGCAGTGGGTGTGCCATTGGCGACACATTAGCTGCACTTGCTCATCGCGGCCGGGAATGAACTCAAGAAATGGACGATTGCTATTCCTAACTCGCATTATATACTGAGACTATGTGGTTCGCCATTGACGCTAGCGGGAGATACCATCGCAGGTGGGCTCGCTGCTGGAACAAGAAGTCCACCTAAACGCGGCGTGCGACAATTGGAGCACCTTGCCATGAAGCAGAAACTTACATGGGTCTTTGTCCTCGGCTTTTCCGGGTTAATTGGCCTTTTTCTGCTTGTCCTCACGGCGCCGCGCAACCACGTTTACGATCCACGCATTGACGAGAGAAACACGGAGATTGTGACCAAGAGGCCCCAGGACATCATAGATAATATCCTGGCTCAGGCTGAGGGGCTGCCCAAACAAGACTTGGAGATTTTCGAAGTCGATGCTTCCCCGCCCTCGTGGGTCCGCTATTACCCCATACGACGCTATACGGTCACACGCGTGCGCATTCGCGCCAATGAACCGATTTGGCTCGACGCGTTTATTCCGGAACCAACCTACGAGTACATTATGACGGTTGATGTCGAGTATGCTGATCGGGACACGCGCGAAATCACCGTAAACGTTACGCGCCCTGGGTTATTCACCGGCTTTTCAATTCGTACGTCGCTCTTCAGCCCGTAGGGACCCCGGCAAGGGCAAGTCCCGGTAGTCGCAGGATCTGCCGTCATTGACCGCAGCATCAACTCCAAATCCCATTTGCGCCTTCAGCGTGGTAAGAGACTGCCGCCGGTACAAGGGGCCAGTTTGACAACGAGCCGCATCTGCTGCCCTGATGCGACACTTTCCGTTCAGTGACCCGTTTTGCCTGGTGTACGCATCCTCTATACAATTGAATCGGAACATCAAGAAAGCTAACCCAAGCGAAGCTGACTGACTTTCTTTGTTTGTTTCGAGCCGCGCCACCTTGCCGGTCTCCTTTAGAACGAAGGGTAGCCGGATTCAACCTCGGCAAACTGGGAGTCCACGTCTCTGAGACGGACTTGGTAGGAATGAAGTCCCATGCCGTTTGACCCTAGTCACTCTGTCTTTGGAGTGTACATTTCCGGAGCATCCACATAGAGGGAGCGTCGACAGATCAAATGCAAGCGATTATTCTCGCCGGGGGGCTAGGAGAGCGACTGCGGCCGTATACATCCGACCGCCCCAAGACCATGGTAGAGGCCTGCGGTGTCCCAATTCTCGCATATCAGCTTGCGTGGCTTAGAGACAGTGGCGTTTCGCGCTTTGTCATTTCGTGCGGCTACCGGCACGACGTAATTCAGGATCGCTTTGGCGATGGCGGAGCAATTGGCGTTCAGATTGAGTACGCGATCGAGTACGAAAAGCTCGGAACGGGAGGCGGGCTGAAGCTGGCGTTTGGGATGGCAGATACTTCCGACCCATTTATTCTTGCGACAAATGGCGACACTCTCACGAGTATGGACATATCTTCGCTCGTGGACGTGCATGTGGAAGGCGAAAACACTGCTACGCTTTCGCTGACGCAACTGCAGAGTCCATATGGCATCGTCGAATCGAACGACGCGCACAAGGTAATCGCATTTCACGAGAAACCGCTCTTACCCCATTGGCTGAGTGCCGGAATCTATGCGCTGTCGCCCGCCATCAGGGATCTGTTGCCGGACAAGGGTGATCACGAGCGGAGCACGTTTCCACAAATTGCCCAAGCAGGCAAACTTGGCGCTTATAAGTCACGTGCATACTGGCGCGCAATCGATACCGCCAAAGACCTATCCGAAGCAGAGATCGAGTTAGCGGAAAACCCACTCCCCCATGTCTGAACATCCACCAACCGGTAAAAGCACGGGCTTCGACTACGAGGCCTGGGAAGAAGAGGTCGACAACGAGACCCTCAAGCAGTCAATGCAGGTCTACTACGACCAGCGCGCCGGAGAATACGTAGACTGGTTTCTCCGTACAGGGCTCTACGACCGACCGGAAACAAACGAGCCCTTTCTCAGTGGCTTGCGGCAACTTGAAGAGGATTTGGCCGCATTTGGTGAAGGAAGCATATTGGAAGTCGCTTGCGGAATTGGCTGGTGGACTTCACTGCTGGCCCAGTCCGGTCTGGAGGTTACCGCGCTTGACTACGGGCCGCACATGTTGGCAGAGTGCCGCAAGCGTTTAAGCATGAACAACACCCATGCCACGCTCGTGCGCGCCAGCGCCTACGAGCTGCCGTTTGCAGATAGTTCCGTTGATGGCTGCTTCTTCGGCTTCTTTTTCAGTCATGTGCCGCATGACGACGTCTCTCCCTTCCTCAGCGAAGTGAGGCGCGTGGTGCGCCCCGGCGGGAGCGTTTGTATATTCGATTCAAGCTTACCGTCACTCGACGATGTTGAGACCGAAATACAACAGCGACCTCTGCGAGATGGTTCTCTTCACCCCGCCCTGAAGGTCTACTACGGCGCCAGGGGGCTCGCTCGTGTACTGGGACCGTTCGCTGAGCAGCTCGCCATCAAGAAGGTAGAGGGCCTCTTCATCACTGCGCACTACCGGTCGCGGGGCTGAGGATTGCGCAGAGAGCACGACAATGGCGTGAACATTCTGCCTCGTACGTGAACGCTCCGGCCGCTATAAGGCAACAGGCGGAAGACGCCAGGCCGAGAGCCGGTTTTCCTCGTCAAGCACGACCAAGAGATTGCCGTCGTTGGCCACGGCGAAATCGCGGATGGGTACCAGTGGGCTCACTGTCCCGAGAATGCTGCCGTCGTACTTGACGACGACCAGACGAATGTTCTCCGACAGACCGATAAGATAGTCGAAGTTGGCCACAATCTGAGACACGGGCATGGCGTCTTGCGCCCACAACTGACGGCCACTCTGGTCGAAAGCCGTAATGCCTTGCACACCGCCGACGTAAATGATGTCACCGGGTTGGGATACCGCCAAAGTGCGTCCACGGGCCGCCGCCTGCCACTCAATTTGCTGCGAGGCGATGTCGAATTGGCTCACGTGCCTATCGGTGAGAACAATGAGCTTTCGATCGAGATTGGCAAGTGCGACGCTAACGACCGGCTCAAAGAAATCTGAGCCCATCTGTTTCTCGCCGCGCTCATTGAGCACCAATACGTGAAACCGACCTTCGCCGACCGCTCCCAGCGCAATTCGCGTACCGTCTGATGAGAGGTGTGAGCTGTTCACCCCAAGCGATGGCGGAGTAACCCACGCGAGGCCGGACTGGTGGAAGCCGAACGCCTGTCCAAGGCCTTCTGCATTGGACGTGGCGGCAACCATGAATGCACCGTCATGGCTGATCTCTGCTCTCTCAAGAATGACGTCATATGCGTCTAAGGAATCACGCCAGCTCACCTCTCCAATCCCGCTGAGTGCCTGCGCGCCAATTCCTGCCGCAAAGATGTTCTCTCCTTCGCGGGTTACCGCCAGCGCAAACGTGGGCAGTGAGAAAGACTGCGTCCACTCGTGCGCGCCGTGCCCTGTTCGGCGCTGTATCACACCACTTGTGTCGCCGGCAAGGATGACACTTCCTTCAGGGGACACTGCAATGAAGTGCGCCGACAGTTCCAAGTCTGAAAACCAGGCTAACTCACGCCACGTATGGCCCTGCACCGGCGCAACCTCGACAGCGCGGAATTCATACACGGTGTCTTCGTGCACGGCTGCAGCGACTCGGAGCTCCCGCCACTGTGCCGCCACCGCCCGCGCCTCCGCCGCAACGCGGAATGGCCCCAACCAGACCGTGGGCACTTCGTCCTGCCTGATGACAGCACCTTGCAATGCCGCTGCCTCTTGCACCTTTTGGGCCTCATCAAGGCTGGCAAACGGTCCCAGCACTACGCGAGAAACTGCCGTTGGCTCCGCTGAAATCTCGATTCGACCTGCTTGAATGAGGAGGTCCTGCAGCGTTGGGCCTTCCCTCAAGTTGGTATTGGCAAGGAAGAATTCCAGTTGAAAATGCGCCTCGGAGAGTTGGGAATAGGCCGCAGCCAAAGCAGCATCCTGCTCCGTATCGATGTAGCGGCGAAATCCCGCTGCCGCCCGCGCAAGAGGATCAATAGCATCCAGCAAGCCACCCGAAACTTCCTCGGTGCCATCTGCACTAACATCGACGACTTGCTGGGCCAGTAAATGAATCTCAGGAATGAGAAAATCAAGCGCTACACGATACTTGCCCGGGGTTAGCGATTGACGCAAGAACGCCAGATTGTTGATGTTGAGGCGCCGGACAATGAGAATAGCATCGCGCGAGATTTGCTCGATGCGCTCATCCGACTGGCGTGCAACTTCCTCAGGCGCCTGAATCGAGGGGGTCGGTGAGGGAAGGGTACTACATCCGAGAGCAAATAATGCAACTAATAAACAAAGTGCAATCGCTCTCGAAGCTTGTCGCGGTAGGATCATGGCGGGAACCAAATAGACAACACAATGCGGTTTATCTGACGCTAGAAGTCATCTTCCACCATCATCAAATCGTCATGATCGACCGCTTCCTTTTCGAGATCGGCCCAGTCATCGGCATCGCCGAACTCATCCGCCGCATCGCTTTTCAGCGAAACTGCTGAATGACGAACGAAAGCCAGCCTGCCGCTCTGCGCGCGACTCTGACTTGGGAAGGAGTGCTGCCCGGCCAGGCTCGGGTGTTGATACGTCTCCTTGATCACGATGAAAATGTCACCACTTTGAATACCCACCACCGCGGCTGCAAAGCGATTACCGGATTCAATCAAGAATGCAAGCCGTTGCGATAGCGCAGCGCCCAATTGCCCCAATGGCACCCCATTGCGGCTTACGACCCGAATGATGCTGCCATGTTGTTGGAGACGCAATGGATCTCCTGGCAAGGGCAGGGCACTACTCGGCTTTCTGGGAAGCGGAAGCAACTTGACTATTGTCGTCTTGCCGGATTCTGCAATGAAGATGTCCGCAGGGACATGAGGCATGTCGTCAGCGCTAGCAATCTCAGGGGTAGCACACAAAGAGGACCGGAGCCGTTCCAGATTTCGCCCGGCAATTGCGTTTACAGGATCCAGTTCCAGCGCTCGCCGGTAGACATCTTTCGCTTCATGCAACAATCCCATCTCCCACAGCGACTTGCCGAGACGATTGTGCGCGTCAACATCATCCGGGCAGAGTTTCACGATCGAGCGATTAATCTTTTCGGCTTCAGCCCAACGCTGATGAGCGGCGCATTGAATCGCTTGCTGCTCCCAATACCGCTTGAACCGGCTTCGGTCTGTGCTAATGACTTGTGACATGTTTCTTGGCCTCACTCAGGACAGGTATGAACGACACACAGGGTTACAAGAATCAGCATGGCGTGCATGCCAAATGGAGGAGAACTTTGCCACGGACACACTACTCCCCCGGAAACTGCAGGTGGGAGCAACGATTGCCAGCGACGATGCTATAATTGACTTGAACTAGAGGGTAGTTACAGGCCAATTCACGAATCTACTATAGCATAAGACTTTGTTAAATCACTACTTTAAGAGTAGAAATCACCCGAATCTCAAGAAAATCCCTCTAAGACCTGATTCAACGCAGAGAACCGCTGACGATTTCCCCGGTTAGATGACCATGCCCATGGCTGTCGGCGTCAGATTCTCGGCCGGTGGAGATTCAGCAGGAGTGCAGACCTGGTGGACGACGTGGAGTCCTATAGTCTTATCGCCTTCAGCCGCTTACCCAGCCTGCGCAAGCGCCCTGTCACCCAAGGGCTGATTTGGGGTCCTAGTCTCCCCTATCACGTAGTCCATCCGACACGAAGAGCTTGAATTGATGCTCAAAGACTCGAATGACAAGCCGGAAACACGCGCAGAGGAATCACTCGTTGCTCCCCTGTCCGTGAGTGTCCTCATTCCGACCTGGAACGGCAGAGACCTGCTGCGCGCCTGCCTGGATTCTCTTTTGCAGCAGACCCACCGAGATTTTGAGGTGGTTGTGGCAGAAAATGGTTCTGTCGACGGTACGAGAGACATGCTGCAGCAGGAGTATCCGTGGGTACGCGTCGTGGCCCTCGAACGAAACCTTGGCTTTGCTCGCGGCGTGAAAGCGGCGTTCGATGTTGCTACAGGAAACCTGATCGTCCTGCTAAACAATGATACGGAAGCGGCGCCAACCTGGCTTGAAGAGCTTGTGGCCGCGGCACACGGCCATCCCACTGCAGCGTCATTTGCATGCAAGGTCTCCCTATATCAGGATCGTAGCCGCCTGCACTCCGCTGGAGACTACTACGGCTGCGACGGCGTGCCGGGAAACCGCGGGGTATGGGAGCAGGACGGACCGGACTATAACGAACGCGGCTGGGTGTTTGGCGCACAAGGGGCGGCTTGCGCCTACCGCCGGAGCCTCTTAGACACTATTGGCTTCTTCGACGAAGACCTTGTCTCCTATTGCGAAGACGTTGACCTAAACTGGCGCGCTAATCTTCGCGGATTTCGGTGTCTCTATGTTCCAGAAGCCCAGGTCTTCCATCACGTCTCTGCGACCGGCGGCGGGGCGCTTGCCAGCTACTATTGCGGACGAAACTTCATTGCTGTCGCAGTGAAAGACGTCCCCGGGCATTTCTGGCGGCGATACTGGAGACGGATAATTGGACAGCAGTTCGCCATTACCGTCGAAGCCTTGCGCAACTTTCGAGGTGAAGCGGCGCGCGCACGCTTGCGGGGACAGCTTGCAGGTATCGCCCTCATCCCCTCCATGCTACGCAAACGCCGCGTCGTCCAGGGGCAGATAACGACTGACCTGTCAAAGATAGAAGAGCTGATGGGACCGTGGGTATTGCCGCTCAGGCAATAGACTACCGGACAATCCACGCTGGCGCTCGGCACATGATATGCGGACTTTAGATAGATTCCCTAATTGGCGGGTTTGTACTGTGAACAGTACAGCCGGTGGCATGAAGAACAACCGCGTAAATCTTGAATGGTGTGGCAATGAGCGCTTGCTTGATAACGGAGACCGGCCGCAATAGAGGATGCAACTCCACTCGACCGCACTCAATTCGCCTCTCACTGCCCCAATGTCTAAGCATTGGCCCCACCATCGTCACCCGGAGAAAATTCGTACAATAGGAGTCAAGAGAGGCAAGCAGCCTTCAGTAAGTCATTGAACAATCGCAAGACAAGGGAGTGGAACCGCCGATGAAGTACCTAAAACGTCTTCTGTTCGAATCAGGCAATGACGCTGACAACGTCAAAGACGCCGATCCAACCGCCGACCCCAATCTCTTCTGGTACTACGTGCGCTGCAACAGATGTAGCGAAACTGTTGCAGTGATGGCGCGCAAGGGCTATGACCTTGTGGAAGAATTCGAGGAATCCAGCAACAGCGATGCTCCGGTCGGGTATAGCCTATTCAAGGATGTCATGGGGCGTAGCGACACGTGCTTCCAACAAATGCGCATCGAGATTCACTACAGCACGAGCTACGAAGAGCAGAGCAGGCACATCGAGGGTGGACAGTTCATCACTGCTGCAGAGCACCGTGCCGGCACGAACGGAGAAGAGCAACTCTAACAGGAAGCACCGGTGGCTGCGAATCCCAAAATGCATTGCCGGCGCAAAGCTTTGCACGCCTCAACTTCCCGTGGAAGGGACTCTCAGCCACTATTGCGCAGGCGTGATTTTGCGATTGCCTAACCTTGCTTCTCTGCAATTCTGCGCCCATCACAACGCACATTGCTTCGCGTTGCCGCCCGTCACATAGCGAATTCCAGGTCAATCGGCAGGCCAAGTTTACAGACATGATCGGCAAAGGAGTCTCCGGCGAATGAGAAAAGAGCGCCAGCGGTGAGTTTGGGACTACCGGCCGGTCTCCTGCGCAGCGAAGCTTTGGGCCGCATCTCCTGGACGGTCCTCTTTTTGCTCATTGCAATTCTGCTGGGCATCGCTATCGGCTGGGGAGCGGTGAGCTACTCGCCGTTTACGCTTCTCTTTCTCCTGGTGGGCCTAGTTGGGAGCGTTGCCGTTGCCTTCTCCCCGGGCCTAGCAGTCATCGGGTTAATGGCAATCATCTGGTTACTACCATTCGGCACCCTGCCGTTCCGCGTTGGCTTTCGCTTCAGTTTCCTAGACCTTGCAACCGGCGCGCTGCTTTTTCTGTTCGCGTGGCAAGTGTGTACACATCGTCTTCGTTTGCCTAGCCGCGTATCGGTTGTTGCCGTTGCGCTCTACGTCCTCCTCTTGTTAGTTGCCGCCGGCAACGGTCTGCGCTTTGGCATGTCTGAAGATGCCATCACTCATTCAATTAAATTGGCCTCGAGCGCTTTCATTTTCGTTATGCTCGTCACGTGGTTGCAAACTGAGCAAGCAGCTCGACGCGCGGCCACGTGGTTTCTTGTATTCGCCGCCGGCCAGGCCTTGATAGGTGTCGTTCTTTACTTAATTCCCCCAGCTTATTCAATCAAGATACTTTCTCAGTTGGGGCGAATAGGCTATCCGGTTGGGGGCGGCGTGCTGCGATACATAGCCGACACTCCCTTGCTACGCGCGACGGGAACGAGCATCGATCCTAATATGCTGGGCGGTGCCTTGGTATTCGCCATCGCCTTTGGCGTGGCGCTATGGGCCAGCCACCCACGAAGATGGTGGTTGCTCGGCCTGCTTGGGCTTTTGCTGCTCTGTCTTCTGCTCACGCGTTCGCGTGCCGCACTCCTAGGGAGCGGCGCGGCGATTGTAGTTCTCACAACCCTCCGCTACCGGTGGCTGTTTTGGCTCTATCCTCTTGGCGGCATTACGATCGCCGCTCTGCCTCAAACTCGTGCCATGCTCCTGCATCTCTTATCGGGATTGCGCGCACAGGATCGGGCGGCAGCGATGCGTTTGGATGAGTATTCTAAGTCATTCAACCTCATTCAAGATCATCCTTTGCTTGGCGTGGGATTCGGGCCGCCGCCCACCATCGACACCTTCGTCGGCGTATCGAGCATTTATTTACAACTGGCCGAATTGGGTGGATTTGTCACGCTCGCCGCCTTCAGCCTGGCAGTTGGGGCAGCGCTCTGGAGCATGCTGCAAGGATGGCGTAGAGGCTTGACACCGGACAGTGAATGGGTGGCGCTCGGCGCTCTTGCAGGCCTGTTGGGAGCGCTCGTAACCGGACTGTTCGACCAACACTACGTCGTCTATCCTCACATGGCAACACTATTCTGGCTAGTTGCCGGGCTTGGCGTTGCCGCCGCTTGGGTTGGGCGAGACTCCAAACACTCTACTGAAGACACCTTGTGATGCTATGATTACTCCAATGGCCTCCTCTTCCACGAGGACCCTAAGCGAGTTGGATCAAATGGAATTTCACGTGAGCCCTGCAACAACGCATGAAGATCGGCATTGATTGTCGCCTCCACTACTACAATCGCACAGGAATCGGCCGCTATATCCGAAACCTAATTCGGGAGTTTCCGGAGTCCGCCAATGCTGAAATGGAGTTAGTCCTACTCCAAAGTAGACGAGAACGCGAAGCTCTCCTGCAAGCCCCCCGAATGCGCTGTCGTAGAGTCTTTACTCCTGCCCACCATCCCGTGGAGCGGTGGTTCCTGGCAGCGGAAATTGCGGCTCAGCGGCTAGACGTATTGCATAGCCCTGACCACGTGGCACCGAAACGGAAAGGGTGGGAGAGCGTGGTTACCATTCACGATCTCTCCTTCTTGGCGCATCCGGAAGCCTACGATTCTGCCAGTCTTCTCTACTACACCCAGGTTTTTCGCACACTACCTCGTACAGCCCGGGTTATCACGGTATCGGAATTCACCCGGCATGAAGTCCTAAACCGCATTTCCATCGCACCGGAGAAGGTTATCAGCGTTTACGAGGCAGTGGATCCGGCTTACTATACGCGCCCAGAGGCTAGTTGCGAACGCATCAGACGTCGTCTTGGTATTTCTGAGCCGTATATCCTCGTCGTTGGCACCATTGAAGCACGCAAGAATCTGGAACGAGTAATTGAGGCATATGACGTGCTGCCTCGCAGAGACCGTCCCCAACTCGTCTTTGCCGGCGGCCGGGGCTATCAATACGAAAATGTCCTCGAGGCAGTCCAGGGGCATCGCCTACAGGACCAGGTCAAGTTTCTCGGTTTCGTGGACGACGCCAAGCTACCGATGCTCTATACCAGCGCCGTCTGTCTCCTGTTCCCATCTCTCTACGAAGGATTTGGGTTGCCCATACTTGAGGCGATGGCATGCGGCTGCCCCGTCATCACCTCAAACTTCGGCAGCATGGCAGAAGTTGCCGGGGATGCTGCCATCCTCGTAGATCCAAACTCCGCCGCAGCGATTGCGCATGGCATCACGACTCTCTTGGATGACACGGCGCTGCGCGACGGCATGATCGCCGGAGGGCACGCACGCGTGAAGCAGTTCTCGTGGCGCACTGCGGCTCAGCAAACGCTTGCCGTCTACCGCGAGGCTGCAGGACCACACTGATGCGAGTCCTCTTTCTTACGCCGCAACCGCCGTGGCCGCCTCACGCCGGCCCGGCAATCCGCAACTATCAACTCATCGCTGGCGCTGCTACCCAACACCAAGTGTATGTATTGTGCTTTGGCGACTCCGACACTGATCTAACAGCACTAAAAGAGATTTGCAGTTGGGCAGGATGGGTAGCCCGGCCCCAGTCAACTCTTCGCGACCGCATACTTCACCTGTTACGGAGTTCGGAGCCGGATCTCGCGTTTAGGCTCCAGAGCGAGGCCTTTGCAGAACGCTTGCGATTCATTCTGGCACATCAGCACTTCGATCTCATTCAATTCGAGGGCTTGGAAATGGTCCCCCATCTTGCCTTGGCACGAAGGGAGAGTCCGAACAGTCTGCTCGTTCTCGACGAGCACAATGTGGAATATTTGCTCCAAGAGCGCATATCAGCCACTTCCCAGAGCTTAGGGCGCTGGTACTCTCGCATCCAAGCCCGCAGACTGCGCCAGTATGAGTCGAATGCGCTCGCCTCGAGCGACGGCTGGATCACCGTTTCCAAAGTTGATGAAAGCTACCTAGAACCCCTCTCCAGCGGCAAGCCGCATACGGTCATTCCTATCGGCGTCGACCCTGAGAAGCAAGGCGCCCAGGGCGTACCCCTCGCTCCTTTACCGCGCCTATTTTTCGCAGGAAAGCTGGACTATCGACCGAATCGGGATGGCTTGCGCTGGTTCTGCACAAAAGTCTGGCCGCTCATTCGCTCTGAAGTCCCAACCGTGGAATTCATCGTTGCCGGATCCGGTGTCGGCCTTGAAAGGCGCTGGCTCCGCCAGCCGGGGATACAGTCACTGGGCTACTTGGACGACAGAGAGTTCGCGCAAGCCCTCGGCAGCGCGTGGGTCTCGGTGGTACCGGTTCAGGCGGGAAGCGGCATGCGCGTGAAAATACTCGAATCTTTCTTATGGGCAAAGCCGGTTGCGACCACGAGCATCGGCATCGAGGGTATAGAAGCTGCACCCGGCGAGCACGTGCGCATTGGCGACACCCCGGAGGACTTAGCCGGACATGTGGTCGATCTCTTGCGCGATCGTCTATTGGCGCAGGAGCAAGGCCTGGCAGCCAAGCGACTTGCGGAGGAACTCTACGATTGGCGCCGTTTCACGCCTCGCCTGCTCGAGTTTTACGGGCGCCTGCATGAGTCACGTGATGGGTATGTCTAGAGTCTCACTGATATTTACGGTGTGGAACGAGGAAGCAGCTCTGCCTGCACTACTGAAATCGCTCGAAGCACAGGGCCGCCAACCGGACGAGATCGTCATTGCTGACGGCGGGTCAACCGACGGTACAGTCCCTTTGCTGCGGGACTTTGCGGTAGCGCGACAGCACTCTGTCATTCCGGCGGAAGCCGGAATCCAGTCTCACATCGTCCTGCTTGAACTACCAGGCGCCAACATTGCGGAGGGTCGCAATGCCGCCATTCGCGCCGCCACCGGCGACATTATCGCTGTCACCGATGCCGGCGTTACGCTGCCTAATTACTGGCTTGAAGAATTGGTGCGTCCGTTCGAGGACCGGCCGGATGTAAACATGGTTAGCGGCTATTCGCGGCCGGACCCTCGTACACGATTTGAGGAACTGCTGGCCGTGACGACGCTTCCTCTGGTAAGCGAAATCCGTGAAGCATCCTACCTTGCTTCAAGCCGCTCCGTGGCATTTCGCCGTGAATTGTGGAAAAAAGCGGCTGGATATCCAGAGTGGCTCGACTACTGCGAAGACGTAGTCTTCGACTTCAATTGTAAAGCGGTTGGCGCCCACGTTGTGTTTCAGCCGGCGGCGAGCGTGCGCTTTCGACCGCGCCCGCACCTTAAGGCGTTCTTTCTGCAGTACTATCGCTATGCCCGGGGTGACGGCAAAGCTAACCTGTGGCCGGGCCGCCACGCGCTCCGTTACACTGCTTATGTTCTCGGGTCTATTCTGCTTTGGCGCGGCAGGCAGAATCCACTGTGGTGGGCGCTGCTCGCGTTGGCGATTGTTGCGGGCTCCCGCAAACCGCTCCTTCGTGCACTCACAGATCCCGCGTCAAGAAACAAGAAGAGCCTTGTCTCTTCGTTTGGTAGTATCTTGCTCATACGCGTAGTGGGCGACATTGCCAAAATGCTTGGGTATCCGGTAGGAGTCTGGTGGCGATGGCGACTTCGTCAAGGGCGGCGACTGCGTCGAGGCCAATGAAAGCAATGGGTACGGCTCCTATCGAGCTCTCCATTATCGTTGTCACCCACAACGTCGTGGCGCTGCTGCGCACGTGCCTCGCTTCGGTCTATGCCAGCGACTTTGCGGATCAGTGTGAAGTGTTTGTGGTGGATAACGGCACTGACGAGTCACTTGCAATGGTGCAGGACGAATTTCCGGCAGCGCAACGCATCCTGGGATCGCCGCACATCGGCTTCGCGGCGGGAAACAACCTTGCGCTCGCCCGGGCACGCGGTCGCTACGTTCTCTTGCTCAACCCGGACACAGAACTCCCGCCTTCTGCACTCTCACAATTACACGCCGTCATGGAGAAAAACCCGCAGTGGGGTATTGTTGGGCCGAGACTCGTTCGCGCCGACGGGAGCTTGGATCTGGCCTGCCGACGTTCATTTCCAACACCTTGGAATGCGCTCATGAAAGCTTGCGGTCTCGCGAAACGGTTTCCTAAGTCTCGTGTAACCGCCGGATACAACCTCACGTATCTCGATCCCAATCAGTGCTATCCCTTGGATGCGGTGGTCGGCGCATTTATGTTCATACGCCGCGACGCGCTGGCTGAGGCCGGCCTGCTGGATGACTCGTTCTTCATGTACGGTGAAGACCTTGACCTCTGCTACCGCATAAAGCAAGCTGGATGGCAAGTATGGTATTGGCCGGCGGTTGCAGTGCGCCACCTGAAAGGCGAAAGCAGCCGCCAACGTCCAGGCCGTATGACATTTGAGTTTTTCCGCTCTATGCACTTGTTCTATGCCAAGCACCAAGCGCCCCAAAACCCAACTGTCTTGAATGTCCTCGTATTCACTGCAATCTGGACTTTCTTTTTCGCAGCAATGCTCCGGGTATGGGCGCGACGCGATACCCACCACGCCCCGCGGCTTTCAGCGTTCTAGGAGGGAGGGGGCCATGACACTTAATGGAGATCTGCGCCTCATCATTGTGCCGCTGTGGCTCGTTCTTGACGCATTGGCGATCGGCCTTGCCGTACTTTGTTCCTATTACGTGCGTTTCACGTTAGGTTGGCCGCCACCGGAGGAAGCCCATTCCCTGCAGATGTATTACCGCTTTTGGTTACTCATAACCGTCGTATACATGGGCACGATGCTCATTAATGGGCATTATCGCTCCCATCAACACGTACCGGCGGAAGAATACCTCCTCAAGATTCTGCCTGCCGTTGCGCTGGGGACGGTTGTAGCGGTCGGTTTAACCGCTTTTTTCGGGCGCACAGGATTCGAATACTCCCGGTTGCTCATCGGCTATGCGGCGATTCTGAGCGTCTTTTTCCTCACATTCGAGCGGGCGCTTGTATCCTTCGCTCGCGGCGTGCTTCACCAGCGAAACATGGGGACGGTGCGCACACTCATCGTGGGACACGGGGCTGGCAGCGCAATCGTTGACGTGCACTTCCAGCGCCTTCAGCAACTCGGCTATGAAGTAGTCGGAATCCTGGATGACGACCCCGACGACAACGTCCTTCAACTCAGCTACCCCTTGCTTGGCGAAATCGACCTACTACCGATCGTCATCTCCCAGTATGACGTGAAGGAAGTCATCATTACGTTGCCTGCACTCAATACGGTTGAATTGCTGCGCATTCTTGACCTGTGCCCCACGGAGAACGTACACATACGAGTGCATCCGGATCTCTTTCAGTTCCTGGTCACAACCATCCAAGTAGACGAGATTTCCGGTCTGCCACTTCTTACCGTTAAGGAACCTCGTCTCGCCGTTTGGCACCGCATGGCAAAGCGCTCGTTGGATCTTGTGGTCGCTGCCATCACATTGATCGTTCTCTCGGGACCGCTGCTGCTCGTTGCCCTCTTGATCCGTCTTGACTCGGCAGGCCCCACCTTCTTCATCCAGGAGCGGGTAGGACGAGACGGCAAAGCATTCCCAATCATCAAGTTTCGCACGATGGTGGCAGATGTTGCCGCCCAAGAAGGCCGCGACTGGACCGTGCCCAATGACCCGCGACGCACCCGCTTGGGCAAGTTCCTCAGGCGGTTTTCCGTAGATGAGCTACCCAATCTGATCAATGTTCTCATCGGCCACATGAGCCTGGTCGGACCTCGTGCGGAACAGCCGCAGTATGTTAGGCAATTCAGCGCCGAAATTCCACGCTACATGGAACGGCACCGCGAAAAGGCCGGCATGACCGGTTGGGCGCAAGTCAACGGCCTGCGCGGCGACGTGCCCATCGATCAACGCACGCAGTACGACCTCTATTACATCGAGAACTGGTCGATTTACTTTGATATTCGCATCCTCCTACGTACGGTAATTGCCGTTTTTAGGCAGCCGGCCTATTAGTGCTGTCAATCCTGAAAGCGAATTCTGCCGTGGCACTTCCGCACAACTCAACCGGAAATGAAGTCTAACAACAGACAAAGGGCGAAACATGAGAGTTACTGACATCACGCATCGTCTCTACCGTTGGCCCCGCCGGAAGCCAATCCGCAACGGCATGTTCACGTACACCGACGTTACGCTCTCCGTGGTGGAAATTGAGACTGATGCCGGCCTCACCGGTCTTGGATTAGGCGGTGTCAATCCTTCCCTCCTGGAGCAATTCAAGCCCCTGCTCATCGGCGCAGACCCCTTCAACGTGGAACGACACTGGCATGCCCTGTGGGTGCCGAAACTTGTAGGAAGGCGCGGCACAGAGACGCGCACCATCTCAAGCCTGGACATCGCCCTCTGGGACCTGGTCGGCAAAGCAACGGGCAAATCCGTGCACCAACTACTCGGCGGCTATGCGGAACGCATCCCGGTCTACATCGCCGGCGGCTACTACGAGGAAGGCAAGGGCCTCAAAGAGCTGGCGGACGAGATGGCAGAGAACCTGCGTCTGGGCGCGCGGGCGGTAAAGATGAAGATTGGCGGCGCGCCGATTGGTGAAGACGTGGAACGCGTGCGCGTCGTCCGCGAGACGGTGGGGCCGGACGTGGAAGTGATGGTAGACGCGAACAATGCCTATCCTGCTCACGAAGCCATCCGCATAGCAGCGCAGATGGAGAAGTACGACATCTACTGGTTTGAGGAGCCGGTGGGCGCAGACGACTATGCGGGCTGTGCCCGCGTGGCCCAAGCAACGACTATCCCCATTGCTACCGGCGAGAACGAATACACGCGCTACGGATTCCGCGACCTGATTCAGCACCAAGCAGCCAGCATCCTCAATGCCGATGCCAATATCTGCGGCGGGGTTACGGAGTTTCGCCGCATTGCCGCGCTTGCCGCCTCCCATGATCTGGTGATCGCGCCCCATGGATCACAAGACGTGCACATTCACCTCGTTACCGGCATCCCCAATGGGCTGATCCTTGAGTATTATCGCGATACCGTTGACCCCATGTGGGGCAAGACGTTCAAAGAAACGCTCATGTTGGACGATGACGGCATGCTCGCGCCGCCGGATAGACCGGGTTTTGGCATAACGCTCAATGAGGACGCTTTGGCTGAATTCCGCGTGTCGTAGACCCAAAGTCTGGGCACATCTTCTCAATAGCGGATTGTCGCAACGCCGCGTGAATCTCGATCAACTGCCAAACGTACTTGGTCTTTGTGCCTTTGCCGCCACTGCGATGCGGTAAGATGGGTACAGTGAACTGCGCCGCCGCGTCCGTCCTTTAGCAAAGAGAAAGCGAGCATCTGAGCCAATGACTGTCTTTCAAAAGCCGGGGAACTGGTACAAGGGCAATCTCCACACCCACTCCACGAATTCTGACGGCCTCTATACTCCGGAGATGGTGTGTTTGTGGTACTGGACTACGGGCTACGACTTTCTCTCGATCACCGATCATCGTTCACTCACACTCTTTGATGAACCGCCAACGCGCAGTCCCGTGCTCATCCCGGGTATGGAGCTGAATGGTGACGACACCCGCGCCGGAGGCGGCTACCATATCGTCGGACTTGGTCTGCGCGACATGCTCGTACAACCGCCGGACCTGGATGCGCAGGGTGCAATCGATGCCATTCGCGCGGACGGCGGGCTGGCTGTGCTGGCGCATCCCTACTGGCTGGGTCACGTCACCACCGATCTCACGCACTTGGAAGGTGCTACCGGCCTGGAGGTCTTCAATTACGGGACACAATTGAGTATCAACAAGGGCGACAGCACGTATCTCTGGGACGGACTGCTCGACCGCAAACGGCCGCTCTTTGGCTTGGCCGTAGACGACGCCCACTGGAAGCTACCCGATGCCGGTGGCGGCTGGGTCATGGCGAAAGCGGAATCGTGCACATCGGAGACAATCTTGGATGCGATTGGAAGTGGAGACTTCTACTCCTCCCAAGGGCCGGAGATCTACGATTTTCGCCTCGAAGACGGTGTGGCCTCCGCCAAGACTTCACCGGTCCGCACGATCGCCTTTATGTCCGAACGCTCGCATGGACAAGCAATCAGATCACCACAGGGCGATCCCATCACATCCGCCCACTATTCGCTGCGAAACGAGCATACCTATTTGCGCTTAGAGTGCGTTGACTTTCAAGGGCGCCGGGCGTGGAGCAATCCCATTAGTCTTGAAGGGGACGCGTAGCTCAAGGAGAGAATTGCGTGAAAATCGTAAACCTTAACATCCATCCCGTTGCCGTTTCCCGGCAATACGCCACGCTGACCTCCGGCGGCCAAGAGGGCCGGAAGAATCCTGGCGCCGCTCCCGTGGAGCTCTCCTATTTCTACATCCTCGAAGTAGAAACCGACGCCGGCATCGTGGGTATCGGCGAGATCTCCGACATCGATCCAAAAATGCGTATGGTCGATGGGTCTCCAATGGAGATTGAGAATGTTGCCGGTAAACTGAACTCACTTCTCGTCGGACGGGACCCAAGCGACATGGAGCGGCTCTCTTTGGAGGTGCGCACCGGCGGTCTTATAGACTGCGCGATCGACACTGCATGTTATGACATTATGGGAAAGTCCTACGGAACTTCCGCCACCTCCTTAGCCGGCGGGCACTTGCGGAAGAGCGTTTGGGTATCCTGGGTTGCCTACATTCGTGAACCCGAGGCCATGGTTCCCGAGATTCAGGAGAAACTCGCGCAAGGCTTCGACGCCTTCAAGTTTAAGGTCGGCCGGGATATCGATCTTGACGAAGCGCGCATTAAGCTGTTTCGCGAGATCGGCGGCTATGACTTGAACCTAAAGCTCGACGCCAACGCGGCCTGGGACGTTGATGAGGCCATTACCTTTATGCGCCGCCTGGAGAAGTACAACATTTCCGGCGTGGAGACGCCAATTGACAAAGAAAACGTTGCCGGCATGGCTCAGGTACGCAAGTCCGTTGACACGCCGATACTGGAGCACGTTAGCACGCAGGAATACGCCCTGGAACTCGTCCGCCATGAAGCCGTGGACGTCTTCAACGTTTCCACCGTGGGATGCGGCGGTATCTACCGCGCGAAGAAAGTAATCGCTATTGCCGAAGCCGCTGGCTTGCACGCGCTGCTTGGCAGTACGGTGGAGCTCGGCGTCGGCACAGCGGCGCAACTGGCGCTTGCCGCTTCTTCGTGGCGTATTGACTGGCCTTCGGACCTCATCGGGCCGCTCATGTACACCGATGACGTGCTCGTGGAGCCCTGGGAGTGGGACAACGGCTACCTGCGCGTTCCCACCGGCGCCGGTCTCGGCGTTACCCTCGACCCCGCCAAGCTCGAGTCGTTGCACAATCCGCTGCCACTGTCGCGGCAATAGAGACGTGCGGGGTTGCACTGACGGCCGTGCGGACGCATTGCACAAAGCCTCGCGCAACAGTCGGACATCTGTTCACAGCAAGCCCGATTTACCGTGCTTGGTGAGTTGCCTTGCCTGAACTCGCCGAAGTGTCGAACCATGGACTACTTGAATACTGCGAGTCTCAAAGCTATCGACGATCCCATCTCAGCAAGCTGCGCGCAATCCGCATGCAAACCCTCTGTTGACACTTCCGCCTCGCCATTGCTATCCTAAGCAATGCAGGGCAGCACTGACCCTTGGGTAGGTGCGCATTCGGCCCTGTCTCTTGAATACCTAAGAAGTCGTGCATCTATATAAACGAGGAACATCGTGTTCGCAGTCGTCGAAATCGCTGGCAAGCAATATCGGGTCAGCCCCGGAGACCGTATCGCTGTAGAGAGACTGGAAGCAGAACCGGGCAGTGAGATTACCCTGGATTCCGTACTGCTGGCGTCCACAGATGATGGCGTTACCGTCGGCACTCCGGTAATTGACGGCGCCAGCATCAGCGCTCAGGTGATCGCGGAAGAGAAAGATAGCAAAGTGCTTGTCCTCAAGTACAAGCGGAAGAACCGCTACCGCCATCTCTCCGGTCACCGGCATACGCGCACAATTCTGGAAATAGATTCCATTAATACGCAGAGCCAATAACCGAGACGAGGAGGGACTCGCGGTCATTCCGCGTCCCTCCAACAAAAACGAGGAGTAACGAACAAGTGGCACAAAAGAAAGCCGGCGGCAGCAGCCGTAACGGTCGGGATAGCGCAGGCAGACGACTGGGCGTCAAGCGCACCGACGGGGAATTAGTGCGCGCCGGAAACATTCTCGTGCGCCAGCGCGGCACCCCAATTCGCCCGGGCGAGAACGTCGGTATCGGCAAGGACCACACCCTCTTTGCCAAAATTGATGGCGTAGTCCGCTTCGAGACCTTCGGCCGCGATTCCAAGCGCGCCATCATCGTTCCGCTCGGCTAGCGCCAGCACACAATCGCAACACGCAACATTGCCACGCTAAAGCCGAGCACTGCCTTGCACAGACAATTCTCGGGCCGGTAGCTCAGTGGGAGAGCGCTGCGTTCGCATCGCAGAAGTCGGGGGTTCAAATCCCCCTCGGTCCACCATCCAAACTCAATCCTGAGGATAGGGAAGAGATAGAACTTGATGCTTGCTCACACTAGATGTTATGTTCCACCCAAGTCAGCCCAACCAAGCGAAGCGCTCCATGTACAAAGGGATTTCACTACAAAAGTTGGGTGCTTTCACGAATAAAGGGCAGCATGAATTGAGTCCTACTGAGTAGCATGGAGACAATCGGCCAGCGAATTAAGCGTGAACGTTTGTTGCGAAACTTGACTCAGAGGGATCTTGCCGAGAAAGTAAACGTCGGTGCTCCACACATCTCTAAGATCGAAGCCGGTCGCGAGATCCCTAGCGATGATCTTCTTGATAAAATCGCAAGTGCCTTGGATTGCGATTTTGAGGAGTTACTTCTGGTGGCAAAGAGGATGCCTCCAGACTTGATGGAGAGCTTCGCATCTGATCCCCAGCGCTCACTTGAGTTTCTGCGCCGGTGGAAAGATCGCGACTCCTGATGCCGCGTCGAACATACCCTCGCCCCGATTACCAGCACTCTCAAACCGCAAGCAAAGTTCTCGCCCGTCATGCCATAAAGTTCGGCGTACAGGTGGACTTGCCTGTGCCTATCGAGATGATTATCGAGCGAACTTATGGGTTAGAAATCCTATGGGACAATATACCAGCAGTTCCCGGTGAGATCATTCTGGGTGCCTTGGCTCCTGGCGACCGGCAGATTGTGCTCAATTTGCGGCACGAGTCTCTCTTTGATCGATACATTGGGCCAGAGCGCTTCACACTTGCTCATGAGCTAGCGCATTGGATCTATGACGCCGACGACCCCGATCAGCTTGCATTTGACTTCCCCGAAAAGCCTGAAAAGGTTTACTGCCTTCCTCCAGAATCACCAGAACTTACAGAATCCCAACGCATCCGCGAAGTAAACGCAAACAAGCTGGCTGCTCACCTGTTGTTGCCAGAGGATTTGGTCCGTTGCGAAGTTGCAGCTGGAGCATTGAATGACTTTTCCGGCACTGCTTCCAGGTGGAAAGTCTCGCGATCGATGCTGGAGATTCGACTAGAGGAATTAGGTCTGATCGGCAAGCAGGAGCCCACAGAATCGCCTCCAAACTAGGGTACTTGCGCAACTGCACAAGTCTAGTGTATGATGGACTTAGATGTAGTCCAACTTACAGCCACAAGGAGGCGAAAGTGGCAAACCTAAGAGTACTTCGCACCGGTAAGGACGGATACGGAGACATAACCGCACTATGCGGTTCGTGGGGCCGTACTAGCAAGTCATTGGCGATCAGAGAGATAGAGCAGAGGCTGCACATCTATTACGTGAAGGATATCATTGGCAGAATAGCGAATGTCGAAGTTGTGAACGGTTCAACAGGAAAATATCTTCGAACCGAACGCAACTCCAATTGCTCAGACAATCTCGACAACCTACCTGATTGCTAAGATGGTCAGAACCATCCGAATTGCCGCCGTTCATGATCCCTGCGCTTGCCGCTGATGAAAGGCATCAATCTCCTAGGCGAGATCGGTTGCCATCTGCCGCAAGCTCGAGCGCAGCCGCACATTTTGGTACGCACCCCAGACCGCCATTGCGGGCGGGACCACCAGGATGGAAAACACCAGCGAGTAGGCGATGGTATTTGCCGCCGTGATGGCAAACTGCTGAGGTGCCAGCAAAGGGGACTCAATCAGCACACCAATGCCGTGTGCTGTTGTAAGCGCGGGGCCCATCAGCGCCGAGCCGGAGGTGGCGAGTGTGCGGATAGCCGCCTGTCCCGGGTCGCGCCGGCGCGCTCCTTCATTTGCGCTCAGCGAGTTGTGTCAACCTGTTCATTGCCGGGCGTCTGCGTTCATCTCACGGTTACTGCGGGATCCATGGGCACTCAAGCCTGGGCACAACTGGGACTGCGAAAGCCTTGCTCTAAAGGAGCGATTGCAACCAGACCTCCCATGAGACGTCTTCTGCGCCGGAGGACGACACTCTAATCTCCTGTATCGTGCGCGTCAACATCAGGCTACACCTTGCACTACCCAGGGTGGTAGGCAAAAAGCCCCCCTCTTCAGGCGAGATGATCCCCTCTCCCTGGAGTGTTCAGACCGGGTTGATAGGTACGAGGTGTCCGGCAAGGTTACGCTAATTCTTCCCCGAGGGGAAACGTCTAAATCCACTTCTTCCATCCGCCCTAACCACGCCGTTCTATGCATTCCTTATGCTAGAGTATAGAGAACTTACACATCAACTCTCTCTCCAGGGACCCCTGGGCTCTAAACATGCGTATACGCTTGCGGCGCACAGCGCGAGCCGGCTGCTGTAGCAAGCCGGAGGAATCCACGCGCCGCAAAAGGAGTGGCTTCGTTGAAACGCCTTATTGGGCTCATACTCGGTATTCTCTTGGCGCTGCTCGCGCTGAGTGCGGTTCTCGCCGCCGACTGTAAGTTCGTGCCGGGCTTCATGACAATGCGCGAACTGATTGGGTATGAGGTATTCGACGAGTGTTTGGAGGCGGAGGTGCCACGGGACCGAGAGGCGCTCGTCGCCCTATTCAACGCCACGAACGGCGAGAATTGGAAGTACAGTGGCAAGTGGCTGAGCAGTGCGCCAGTTGGAGAGTGGCACGGGGTTACGGTTGACGCAAGAGGACACGTCATAGAACTGCGCCTCCAGCGGAACCAGTTGAGCGGGGAGATTCCGCCGGAGTTGGGCAACCTCACCAGCCTCACCTCACTGTGGCTCAATAACAACCAGTTAAGCGGGAAGATTCCGCCGGAGCTGGGAAATCTAACCAACCTGAGAGAACTGAGGCTCCTGCGGAACCAGTTAAGCGGGGAGATTCCGCCGGAGTTGGGCAACCTCACCAACCTGACGGAACTGAGGCTCAACCACAACCAATTGAGCGGAGAGATTCCGCCGGCGTTGGGCAACCTTGCCAGCCTCACGGATCTGCGCCTTGACTGGAACCAACTGAGTGGGGACATACCACCGGAGTTGGGCAGCCTTGCCAACCTCGCGGATCTGCGGCTCCAGCGAAACCTGTTGAGCGGAGATATACCGCCGGCGTTGGGTGACCTCGCTCGCCTCACCACGCTGTTGCTCGACAACAACCGGTTGAGCGGGGCAATACCGCCGGAGTTGGGTCGCCTCGCCAACCTGAGATGGATGTTCCTCCATGAAAACGCGCTGAGCGGGGAAATTCCGCCGCAACTCGGTAGCCTCACCAATCTGAAAGCGCTGTCCCTCGAAGCAAACCAGTTGAGTGGGGCAATACCGTCGGAATTGGGCAGCCTCGCGAACTTGGAATGGATGTGGCTCTACCGGAACCAGTTGAGCGGAAAGATTCCGCCGGAGTTGGGCAACCTCCCTAGGCTCACCTCGCTGTGGCTCAACCACAACCAGTTGAGCGGGGAAATTCCGCCGGAGCTGGGTAACCTCGCCAACCTGAGCGCGCTGAGGCTCGGGTACAACCAGTTGATTGGGGAGATACCGCCGGAGTTGGGTAACCTAACCTACCTGAGAGAACTGAGGCTCGGCGAAAACCAACTGAGTGGGGAGATTCCACCGGAGTTGGGCAACCTCGCGAGCCTTACCTCGTTGTGGCTCCACGGGAACCAACTGAGCGGGGAGATTCCGGGCAGTCCGGTGCCGGTTCGCGTCGCGCCGGCGGTCACGCCCCAGGACTCTCCGGTTCCGCTCGCGGTCGCACTCCAGGAGGTGTTCGGCGGACGGGAGTTCGAGCAGCCGATCGAGATTGGCGCGTACCCGATTGGGCCAGCCGACGGAGCTGGTCCCGGCGTATTCGTAGCCGAGCGGGAAGGCCGTATCCTGCTGCTGCACCCGGATGGCGACGAGGCCGTCGAATTGCTCGACATCACTGACCGCGTAACGATGGAGGGCAACGAGGAGGGCTTGCTCAGTGTCGCCCTTGACCCACGGTTCGAGGAGACCGGCCACCTCTGGCTCTTCTACTCAGTGCAGGGTGCGGTGCCGTACACAACGCGGCTCTCCCGCTTCACGGTGGACCTCGCTGACCTGCGACGCGTGCATTCCGACTCCGAGCTCATGGTCATAGAAATCGAAAAGCCGTATGCGAACCACAACGGCGGCAGTATCCGCTTCGGGCCTGACGGGATGCTGTATCTCGGATTGGGCGACGGTGGATCGGACCGCGATTCCCAGAATCTCGAGACCCTGCTGGGCAGTGTCATTCGCATCGACGTCCGCGAGGCCTCAGAATCCTCGCCATACACCGTCCCGCCCGACAACCCGTTCGTCGATGTACCGGGGGCGCGACCCGAGATCTGGGCGTATGGGCTCCGCAACCCGTGGCGCATGGCGTTCGATCCGGCAACCGGCGTGCTGTGGGCGGGTGATGTGGGGAGATCAGACTTTGAGGAGATTAACCACATCGAGGCTGGTGGCAATTACGGTTGGAATCGGCTCGAAGGCTCACATTGCAACAGTCCCGCAACGGGGTGTGATCCGGCCGGCACCATCCTGCCCGTGGCGGAGTACGGCCACCACCTCGGTTGCTCGGTCTCGGGCGGCGTGGTGTACCGGGGGGAGGCCATCCAGGCGCTCGTCGGGCACTACCTCTTCTCGGACTTCTGCCGCGGGCAACTGTGGGCGCTACCTCCGAATGGCGGCGCCGTGGTTGAGATCGCCGACATCCAGCGGCCGGTTTCGTCATTCGGCACCGATGCCGATGGCGAGGTGTACGTGCTCACCTTCTGGGGAACCGTGTTCCGTTTAGCGCTCCCGTAGGGTGATGCAGGCCGTAGCGGGTGAGATGTGGGGGCCGTAACATGACGGCGCGTGCGATACAGGCGCCGATCGCGCTCTTCGCCCGCTACGTATAAGGCTTCGCCCCTCGAAGGGCAGACCCTTGTGGCAATTGGCGCAGAAGACTTCTCTTGTCTGTGCACTACAAAGAGACGGGTCTCCGGTCTGCTGAGGCGGCGCCTATGGGTCCCACATTAGGGTGGGTGGTCCGGACAGGCGTGGCCGCCTGCTGGAGAGCTATTCACGGCCACCAGCAGCGGGCCCTTCTTCACCTGCGCCCTGCGAGAGGATGGCACACCCATCTGCTGGGGCTAGAGTTTTCCATGGTCTTCTAGCTTTCCCGGCAAAGTGTAATGCCGGCGTCCGATGAAAGACCCCTGGTCGCGAACCAAGAACGCGCCGCCATCGTTCCGCTCGGCTAACGCACCCGCCAGGCCTCACTTTGGGCCGGTAGCTCAGTGGAAGAGCGCAGCGTTCGCATCGCAGAAGTCGGGGGTCACCCCCCTCGGTCCACCCACATAGGCACCAGTTCCTATGTGCTCTCAGTCTCTGCACACGCTGGCGCTTAGAGATTCCGCATACCCGGCCCTAGAGTCAACGCACCTGAATTGCTGCACTGTTGGGCGTGCCACAGTTCTGGCACTTTCCCCACAATAGACCTTACGGTCGGTCCAACCGGCCCCCGGCAATAGTCCTTGGGGCCGCTGACTACGGTGCCTGCTCGCTGCGCTGATACACAGCCTCCATCTGCTGGTCGAGATCGGCTGCCATCTGTCGCAAGTTAGAGCGCAGCCGCACGTTTTGGTACGAGCCCCAAATTGTCATCAGGGGCGGCACCACCAAAATCGATACGATCAGCGAGTAGAGAATCGTGATGGCCGCGGTGATAGCGAACTGTTGGGACGCCAACAGTGGGGAGGCAATGAGCACACCAATGCCGAGCCCCGTCGTCAAAGCCGATCCCAGCAGCGCCGAGCCGGTGGTGGCGAGCGTACGGATAGCCGCCTGTTCCGGGTCCCGCCGGCGGCCGTACTCTTCGCGGTAGCGGTGAATCACATGGATGGTGTAATCAACCCCTATGCCGATGGAGAGCGCCGTGATGATTGACGTGATGATGGTATAGGGAATGTCCAACAATGCCATCGTGCCCAGCACTGAGATGAGCACGAGGAAGGTCGGCCCCACCGCGATGACGGCCAGTGCCGGCTGCCGCACCGTCAACCAGAAGAATATAGCCAGCACGCCAACCGCTACCGCAACGGTCGTGCCGATAGACTCCGTCTGCCGGTCCCTGATCGCGTCCGTGACCGCAAAAGAGACAATTGTCTCGGAAGTCGCCGTGATGGCGTCGTCATCGCCAAACCAGAGAGCTTCAATGTCTCCCTGGAGTGCTCTGGATGCCGCGGGGTCTCCGGTGAAGGCCTCGAATTGGAGCAATATTGCGTCAATCCCGCCCGGGTCGTTGACAAGAAGATGCGCGAGGGAGGGCTCTTGCGACCCCAGTCTGTCCAGAATCATCTGCATGAGTTCTGGATCAAGTTCCATGTCGTCGCTGGCTTGACTGAAGAGCGCGGCCAGTTCCGGGTCGTAGTTGTCCCCCGGCTCTCCGCTATCGTGAATCCAGTCCCGAAGCAGCAGTTCATACGATGTCCGGATTGGTCCCGCCGCTGCGCTTGGACGCAGAGACTCGTTCTCAAAGGCGGTGGTAAGGTCCTGCAGGTTGAGTAACGAGCGAGTCTCCGTCGCCTCAGCTTTTACCAGCACACTGACGATCTCCGTGGAGCCTCCAATCGCAACATCGAGAGTATCGATATCTGCCATCACACTCCCATCACTGGGCAGGAGGTCACGGATGCTGAATTCCGCTTTTAGTCCCGTGGCCGCAAATCCAAGGGCAATCGTCGTCACCGCCACGATGAGGAAGTAAGGCACGGGAGCGCGGGTGACCTCCCGCCCCAGCCCCTCGGCCAACCGCTCCACACCGGGAAACGCCGTCGAAATCAGGCGGGGCTGGCGTAACGTGCCGCGTGCCTCGCGGCGACGGTCGATCCTCGACCGTCCCGCCGGCAGCAACGTCAGCATCACAATGAGGCTCAACACAACGCCCAGTCCCGCGATGATGCCGAAATCGCCGATGATATTTATCGGAGAGAAGAGTCCCGCCAGCAGGCTCACGATTGTCGTCACCGCAGCCAGCACCAGCGGGATCGTGACGTTGCGCAGCCCCGTCCGTCCGGACTGCCAAAGCGACCGTCTCGCCGGATACGCGCTGCTCGCGATAGTGCGAAACAGTCTGAATGGCGTAGTCCACAGTGAGGCCGGTGATGATTATTGGCACCATGGCCGTGAGCGCATTCGGCGGGCCCACGAGACCCAGCCCGCTCGGCCCGAGCAAACCCTCCACCCTTCTGGTTGGGTTTGGTCTCGCGGCGAGGCTTGGCAGCATGAATATCTATAAGCTGGCCTCCTACGGGCTGGTAGTCATCGGACTAGCTGGCTTCATAAACATGGTACTAGCGCTGCTTCTCTCCGATCCAGACGTCGTGCTGCATCTCACGGTCAGCCAGCTCTTGCTGTTTGTTGGATCGGTCTGCCTATTTGTGATAGGCGCGGGATTGTACGGAGGCCAAAGCGAACTCGCAGCAGAGGGTTCCCCGAGTTAGGTTCGGTCGCCTCTCCGATTCAGCCGTATGCGCTTGCCAACAGAATCCGGCCTTGAATGCGGGCACCCTAGGGTGTGTCGTCAAAGTAGGCTTGTAGTGATAAGCTGAGGTAGTAACCAATGTAGCAGGATGGGAGCTATGTCAGCAACAGCCGCAGCGCCGGCGCACCGCCGCCACGATATTTCCGACCGGGCGTGGGAGGTATTGG